>CAYTER010000003.1:8811-79579 GCA_964436815.1 uncultured Syntrophomonadaceae bacterium | reverse complement strand
GCCGGGAAATAACATATTCCCGTAGCGCCGGGGCCTGAGTGGACACCTAACGCCGGAGAAAGTTCAGCCACAATCGTTTCCACACATTCGACCCGCTCTTCAAGCAGTGCCCGGATCTTTTCCGTTTCATCAGCCGCCGCGGTGTGCACATAGGCAACCTTGATTTTACTGCCGCTGCCAACTTTTTGCTCAACCATTTTTACCATCTGCAGGTAAGCCTTCCCGCGGCTGCGCTCGCGTCCCAGCGGTACAATAACCCCGTCCTGCATGCCGATTAAAGGCTTGATATTTAAAAGGTTACCGACCAGGTACTGGGCCTGGCCAATCCGGCCGCCCATCTGCAGGTACTTTAAGGTATCGGCAGTCTGGATCATTTCGGTTACCGGGATCATTTTTTGGACTATGGCTATTATAGCTTCAGGGCTGGCCCCATTTTGCGCAGCTCTGGCTGCCTCGATAACCATCCAGCCATGAGCCATGGCAACGTTTAAAGTATCAATCACCTGAACTCTTGTTGTGCTCCCTTTATCAGCCAACATTCCGGCGGCAATCTGGGCGCCTTCCACTGTGCCGCTGCTTTTTGAAGTAATATGTATACTGACGATTTCTTCATAGCCTTCTGCAGCCAGTTCTTCATATAGCTTAAGAAAATCACCCGGACCGGGATAAGCTGTTGTCGGCAGGGTGGTTACGGTCGGCAGCCAACGGTAAAATTCTTCCTGTTTGATGTCAACTAAATCCCGCCATACTTTATCCTCGTGGTGGATATAAATCGGTACCACCCTGATTTTAAGATCAGATTGCAAATATTCGGGGATACTGGCCGAGCTGTCGCAGACTATTGCTACCTTTGCCATTTCTTCACTCCCTGTTGAAAAGGTCTACTTCAATCTGCCTGTTATCATATCATACTGTATCAATTAATGGCCAAGATTGGAAATCAACGCATCCTTTCGACCACCGAGGAAAAATTCAAGCCAGTCGCCCCGGCTTCGATGCAGGTTTATTAAAACATACAGGCTGCCGGCAAAAAATCCGAGCACCAGCATCAGCATAATCCAGATCACTGCACTGGCCAGTTTTTTTTCACGGAAGGCAATCCAGAGCGAAAAGAGGGCAAAACCGGCGTAAAGATCAACAATTGATACAATTCCCCAGGGGTTGGCCATCAGTTCAGCTCCGTCAGCGCCAAAGCTGCCGTTTATAAATCCATTCAACAAAACAGCAGTCATCCCCAGAAACCCCAGCCAGGCAATCAGTTTGGCAATTTTCATCTTTTCTTACCCCCTATTAGTGCCTGATGGGCAGTTGTTGCCAATCAGGACTGATATTAAATCACTGTATGAACCCGGTTTAAAGGTTATCCAGCAGATCAGTCATCTCTTTTGTAGAAGGAATGTCCTGCATCGAATGCCCATAATGAACATAACGCAGCAGGCCATTTTTATCGATCAACATCTGGGCCGGTTGGCGTCCGAATTTAAACAGTTTAACCTGTTGTCCATAAAGTTTTAATACCCGGTGATGCTCATCCGGCAGGCCGATGAAGGGCAGATCGTTTTCTTCCCAGTAGCGGCTGAAGGCTTTACTTCCTTCCGGGCCGATAGTAACAACCAGGGTATCTCGTTCAGCAAACTGATCATGATCGCGGCGCAACTGCGCCAGGTGCGCGCGGCAGAAAGGTCAAAAAAACCCACGGTTTAGCACCAGTAAAATATTTTTTTCGCCCCGGTAATCCGAAAGCCGGAATGCTTTACCGCGAAAATCATCGAGTATAAAATCCGGCGCTTCGGTATTCAGTTCCACTTGCGGCACCCCTGCTCATCCTCCTTTAAGATCTGCGAGTTCACCATGTTGTTTAAAAAAGTATTTTCAAAGTTTATTCTAGTTTGAGCCTGGGCTAATCCGATCCTTTTGCCCAAAAACTAACGGCAATCAAACCCGGACCGGTATGCGTGCCCATAACCGGACTGAAATAGTTGATCAGGATTTCCCTGTCCGGATAGTTGTTGTTCAACAAACCGGCGATTTTTTCAGCTTCCGCCGCGGCGGCAGCATGCATTACCATCAGGGGGTGTTTTGTGGTCTGATCGAGCTCCTCAGCGACATGTTTGAGGATCAGCTTGATCGACCTGCTACGTCCCAGGGTTTGACCGGCCGGTAATACCTCTCCATCCTTCAGACAAATCAGGGGCTTGATATTGGCGGCACTGGCTACCAACATGGCAGCTTTGCCGACCCGGCCTCCCCGGACCAGGTACTCCAGGGTTTCAAATGTTGCATAAAGACGCAATCCGGCTGTTGCCGATTCTATCTTCTTCACTACTGCGGGCAGACTTAACCCTTCCCTGACCAGGCTGCAGGCATAATGGACCAACAAATATAGTGAACCGGCAGCTGCCTGGCTGTCAATCACAACCGCCTGTTCGACTGTTTTATTTTCAAGCAGTTCAGAACAGGCATTCAATGCTGCCTGGTAAGTAAAACCAAGGTTTTTTGCCATCGGGAGAAATATAACTTCATGATAACCTCTTTCTACTAACAACTCAGCAGCAGCAATAAAATATATTTCTTTAACATGCGAGGTTGAAGGAAGTTCAGTGCAACTTTTTAGTTTCTCATAAAATTCTTCTGCCGCAAGATCGATCCCGTCCCGGTATTCCCTGCCTTCCCAGTTAAGGGTTAATGGGGCAACAGTTACCGGATTTTCTTTGATAAAAGCCGGTGATAAAATGGCACAGCTGTCGGTGACAATACCGATTCTGTTCACAGGTTCACTCCTCCAAGCTTGAATTCAGGAATGGAAAATGATTCATGATTGATTAAATGCAAGAATACTTTCCTCTCATATTCAAAGTTCAATGACCGCTACTCAAGGGTAATGATCAACGGCTCTACCTGGCCGCCGAAATAAATCTCAATCCCGCCCAGTAAAGGCAACTTCTCTTCCAACTCAGGCAGACTCTCTTCTATTTTTACCCGCGAGAGATTTCTACCGTAGTACAGGGTAAGCAAGTCTCCCGGTGCAGGTCCCAAAGCCTTGATTGTTTTGACCATACTCGGCATAATGCTATCTCTAACTTTTACTATTTTTGCAACCCGCAGCTCGTGGGCTGTTTGAACCAGGGATCCGGGGTTTATAGCCTCTCCGTCTGAAACTGCCAGTAATGCTGCCAGAATCCTTGCCTCATCATCTACTACGATCAGGTTGGCATTCGCAATAATTGGTTTAAGATGATCTAACGGTTCCGGACTGAGCAGGATAACCCGTTCAACGCCCAGCTCTTCAATAAAGCGATTAATCTTCTTCGTTTCTGTCAGGCTCAGGGCTACTTCCGCTCCGGCCAGGCTGAAGAGTGCCAGAAAACCAGGATTAACTCCCAGAGCTAAAGCAACCAATCCTTTAGAATCTGAATCCCCATGAGCTGCATTAAACTGCCTGCGCATGTCCCGGATCACAACTCCCGAAACCGGGGCTTGCTGCGCGGCTTTTTCGAGAACCTCAAGCGGCTGTCGGGTATGGATGTGGATATGACAGCATTGATTATTTGCCTGCACGATTAATTCTGAGCCTTCCTGATCCAGCAGTCGCTTGATCGCCTCTTCATCAAGTTCTTTTGAATCTATGGTCAGCTCCACATCATAAGGATCATCTATTTGCATTAGCTGCTCATGATGATTGAGAGTAAACTCCATCAGACCGGCAAACTGTTCCTCTCGCACCTCTTTACCCATTGCAGAAAGTAAAGCCGAGAAGAAAATAAAAAGGCCGAGCCCTCCGGCATCAACCACTTTTTGAGAGTTCAGCGTCGATACGACTTTGCTGGTGTTAATCAGGGTTTTTTTAGCTTGCTGATGGGCAGCAAAGAGAGTTGCTGTAACATTATGATCTAAAGCAGTGTTTTCCGCTGCCTGAGCCGCTTCCCGGGCCACAGTCAGAATCGTTCCTTCAACCGGTTTTACAACCGCCCGGTATGCTCTCTTTGCTCCTTCACATAATGCCCGGGCAATAATTTCCGCCGCAGCTGTTTCAATTCCAGATAGTACTGAAGCCCAACCAGCCAGGTACTGCGAAAGTATTGCCCCTGAGCTGCCTGAAGAGCTGCCCCGCGCTCCATCGGCTGCAGCTTCGGCCAGTTCTCCCAAAAGGGTACTGCCGCAGTTTTCGGCCTCAAGTAAAGCTGCTTCGATTGTAGCCAGCATATTATTGCCTGTATCGCCGTCGGGAACAGGGAAAAAGTTGATGCGGTTAATAGTGATTCTGTTGGCTTTAAGTCTGAAAACCGCTTCACGGAGGGCATTAAGAAACCTTTCTCCGTCCAATAAAAGATCTCGCAAGACCCTGCCTCCTTTTATTGTACGTTAAAAGGAGTAATTGCCTGTTCGCAATTGCAAATTTTACTTGAAATATTGACGGAATCCTGCTCTATCTAATATAAGGATTTATGCAGATTGAGTACTTTTTATGTACTATAACATCCGAAACAGTAAATAACAAATTAAGCTGCCGGATTGATCGCATCAAGCAATTGTTGGGTAGGTAAAGTGATGAAATCCAAAACCTTTTCTATAATAGCATGTATTAAAATGTTTTGATGTTCAAACTATCATCTATGATTTTTTAACTGCCGGCTGCCCATTTTCTTCAAAAACTCGCAGTGGAAACTCTTGCTCTACAATACTTTCATAATCATGACCAGCATCTCCCGGCCATACTCCATAAAAAATAAAGGGTTCTTCTCCACAGTTTAGTGTACGGTGTGACCAGTATGGCGGAATATAGGCAGAAACTCCTGGCCTCATGGCTATGCTGTGACTTCTGCCAGCTCTGGTGGTCATTAAAAGATAACCCTGCCCCCGTAAACATGTATATATTTCAGCCCGGTTTTCTAGAACGTGGAAATGTCCTTTGGTAAAATAGTATTCTTTTCCTACTTTCCCTGGGTAAATAACTGTTGTACATGATAGAAGATGACCTTCTTCTTCCGGCACCCGAACCTCATAAACCTCATAGAGAACTGGGTCGTCATCTGCCAGAGCACTGTTATAAGCATCCTGATCATAAAACAGACCAGCCAGATCGCTAAGCCTGCGCCTAATTAGTCTTGCCGGAGGCGATACGTTACCGTCTTCACAGCTAATTTCCACGAAAAAAGGATCCATAATTTTTATTTCTTGCATAGCAAAACCTCCTATATGCTTAATTAACCTCTGAATAATCAGCAAGTGCTTATCTAATATCCTGCGATTTTCTTCAGCGTTTCGATACTTTCACGAGCTATATCATCTCGCATATCTTTATAGCGATCAAGTTTCATGGCCACATAAGGATTAGGAACCGGCGGAAGTGGTTCCAAAGAAATAACTCCTGTATAACTTATACTTTTGAGACTGCGAATTATTTCGTTGAAATCTGTGTGTCCTTTTCCAACCGCCTGACGATTACTGTCAGCTACGTGTAGATTAGCAAGCAAGTCTCCTGCCTCAAGGATAGCCTGATTCAGGCTTTTTTCCTCTATATTCATATGAAATGTATCAAGATGAATTTTTACAGTTTTCTTGTCAAATGGTGAAATAAACTGCAAACCTTGGCTACAGGTATTAATAAGAAAAGTTTCGTATCGGTTAATTGGTTCGACAGCCAGAATGATTCCTTTTTCGCTGGCAGCTTCAGAACATTTACCAACTGAATCCTGTGCATAAGCCCATTCCCTATCTACCGTTTCATCCCATGCTGATATATCCGCTTCTCCGTTCAAGATTGGAAAAGGCATGGTTTTCCCCACAGCAGAAGGGACTACTATCACCAGCGGTGCTGACAGATCATGGGCAAAATCAATGCAGGAAAGCAAATACTTTACTGCCTTTTTTCTAATCTCTGGATCTGGTGAAGCTAGGTCCCTCTCCCCAGTCGGCCATGGATACATCCCGGCAATTCCTGATATAGAAATGCTGTACCGGCGACATAACTCTAAGATTTCTTTTACATCGTACTTATCCGGTTCACCTTCCAGCTCAACTGCATCGTATCCGTATCTTGCCAGTCGCATAAAAATTAACTCTAAACTCTCGTCTCCATAAATCCAACTGCTGATAGCATATTTCATCAACTCTCAAACCTCCTGGCATTATTATCCTTCTAAATGGCGTACTGCACGGATTTGCTCTACAAATTGTCGGGCTGTTTCTGTGATTCGATGGTAATCCCCATCAGCAGCACCTTTGGTCAGCTCGCCTCCAATACCAACTGCAATGCATCCGTTGTTAATCCAATCCTGAATATTCTCAAGGGTAACACCTCCGGTAGGAACAAAATCAGCCTGGGGTAAAGGCCCTTTTAAAGTCTTTATTATTGAAGGGCCAAAAAAATTACCAGGAAAAAGTTTAATTAAATCCGCGCCGGCATCAAGTGCAGAAACAATCTCTGTAACTGTCATGCATCCAGGCATACAAATTTTTTGATAGCGATTGCAAAGCTTTATTACATCTAGATTAAGAGACGGGCTGACAATAAATTCAGCTCCTGCCATCAGAGAGATGCGGGCGGTCTCAGAATCGAGTACCGTTCCTGCCCCAAGTAGTATTTCACCGTGCCGATATGTTTTTGCCAGCTCTTTAATTACATCTATAGCGCCGGGAACAGTCAGAGTAATCTCAATAACATCTACTCCGCCATTTTTTAAGGCTTCTGATGTCGCCAGCGCCTGTTCGAACGAATCAGCTCTAACAACAGCTATAATTCCGGCTTTATAAATACGATTAAAATTTTTTACCTTGGAGATCATGTTTTTGCACCTTCTCTCTGTTTTATCCCCTTAATTGTTGATGATTACTCCAAAGGCAGCTCATTTAAACCATTAAAAATTTCAGCGTATCCCTCGATAATCTGCCTGTAAATGTCTACATAAGGCTGGTAAAACTGGGAATAGTGAGGTCGCGGATCAAGTCGGTGGCTGATCTGCGTTGATTCTTTAGCAACTATTCTTAAATCGTCAAAAATCCCAACAGCTTTGCCGGCAATCATAGCACATCCCCAGGTTCCGACCTCAGATCGGTTTATTCGGCAATATGGTATATCTAAAACATCACTTTTGATCTGATTCCACAGATCGCTTGACGCACCACCACCTATCACCCTTACTTCCCGACATTCAAGTTCAGGGTGAAGCTCTTTTTCTATCTGCAAATAGTATGCGTACTCATAAGCGACACCTTCCATCATCGCCCTGAACAGGTGGCCACGGTTATGCGACCAGGTGAAGCCAGCCCAGAGACCTCGTAAAGAAGCATCCGGTGGAACAACTCTGCCTTGCAGGTGAGGAATAAATATTGTGCCCCCTGAACCTGCAGGGGATTGAGCAGCCATTTGATCAAATATCTGATAAACTTCTTTACCGGTTGACGCTGCCTCGTTTTTTTCCTGAAGACCAAAAGTATCACGGAACCATCGTAAATTTAAACCGCCACCGTTGATAAATGAAAGGGCATAGTAAGTGCCGGGTATGACACCATGAGTTGCCAGGACAACTTTATTCCTAACGTCAGGCAAAAAACTTTTTACACAGACAGAAAATACGGATGCGGTCCCGGCACTATCAAAAACATCTCCCGGTTCAACCACTCCTGCGCCTAAAGATGCTGCTGCCTGATCCCCTGCCCCGGCAGCAATTGGTGTGCCTTCTTTTAAACCGGTTGCCCGAGCCGCTCCACGATTAACTTTTCCGATAATCTCTGTCGGAGATATTATTCGCGGCATTTTCTCTGCTGGTATTTCAAATTTATTAAGCAACTCTTCTGACCACTTCGACTCCCCGGTATTGCTAAACCCTGAGAAATGCAGGCATGTGAGGTCAATATAGGCTTCTTCAGCTTTTAATCCAGCCATCTTACCTGCAACGTAGGCAAGGGGCACTATAAATCGAGCTGTGTTTTTAAATACTTCCGGTTGGTTATTCTTCCACCAGATAATTTTCGCTGCATGAGCGTATGTAGGCGGACAGCCACTACTTGCCGTAAAATCATTGCAAAAAGGCTCCATTAAGGAGAAAGCTGACTCACAACGTGTATCGAGCCAGCTGTCATAATGGGCTGCCGGTGTCCAATCTTTATCAATCATCCCTATACCTGACATTTGACTGCTGAACGCTAGCGCCGCCACATCACCACTTTCGATGCCGCTTTTCTCTAACACTTCTTTAATACAATTAACTGCTGAGCTATATATTTCTTCAAAATCTTGTTCTACAAAGCCTATTTTCGGATAGCGAAGTATTGATTCCTCGTACGCCTCTGCCAGGGCTTTACCTTCCAGATCGTAAAGAGCTGCCTTAGTTCCCATGGTGCCTAAATCAATCCCCAGTAAATAAGTCTTGCCCATATTTGATCCTCTCCTAATACAAACAGGAAATAGTTTGTTACACTATCATCTTACTGTCAGGCACTACCATAACTTTTATTTCCTTACCGCTTCCGGCCTTATCTAACGCTTTTTCCATATCTTCTAACGCATAAACTGCTGTTACCGCCTCTTGCAAGATCTCAAGATGCCCTTCAGTCATCATATTTACCACAGTCTGCATGACTTGCGAAGTAGTCCCTGTGCTTCCGAGAACTTTCAAACCACGGTAGTGAACCAGGTTTGAGGGAAAATCATCAAATCGATCATCCGGAGAAAGTCCGGCAAAAAGATTAATCCGACCTCCCACAGCAGCAGCCATGATACCCTGGAGTTGCGCCTTTGCGAAAGGAGCAGTGACCATGACCACATCAACGCCCCAGCCATCGCTTACTTCTTTCACTGCTTCGACAAAATGATCTTCTGCCGGATTCAAAGCATACGTTGTGCCAAATTTTTCGCTTGCATCCCTGCGTTCTTCAAGAAAATCAGCGCTTATAATTGTTGAAGCACCCATTGCTTTGGCAGTAACGACGCTAAGTATCCCCATTGGGCCTGCTCCCATAATTAAAACTTTTTCTTCAGGCTTCAGGTTACAATCATACAAGCCGCGGTAACAACAGGATACTGCTTCGGCCAAAACTGCAATTTTTGTAGGGATATGACCCGCTACAGTGATCAGCGTTTCCGATCTATCTGACGGTGCTCTTACCAACATATATTCAGCAAAGCTTCCCGGCAGGCCGACGCCATAGGCTTTGTACGTGGGACAATAACTATCCCATCCTGCCTCACAGGCCGGACAAAAGCCACAACCTACATTGGGTGGTATGACAACTCTTTTCCCTAACCAATTATTATCGATCTCTGAGCCAACCTCAAATACAATACCGACCACCTCATGACCCAGAATAGTCTCACTTCCAGAGGCAATATTGCGGTGCCCTCTTTTCCAAATCTTCAGATCGGTAGCGCATATAGCTGCAGCTTCCACTTTTATAACCATTTCGTTTTCTTTTGGCTGTGGCCGGGGAATATTTTTAACTTTAATAATTCCGTCACAAAATACTGCTGCTTTCATTTTTTCTATTCCTTCATTCATACCTCTTCAACCTTTCCACTGCGAATCGAACGGTTTGAAGCTCGAACTGCCTTTAACGCCTGCCAGCCATCTTTTAGAGTCGAAGGCGGTTCTATTCCCTTTAGCAAAGAATTGATAAGGCAGCGATCTTCCGCCAGGTAAGCCTCGCGAAAAAGTGAGCGCCAGCTGTCAACGATCTCTTCTGCCACACCTTTACCCTTGCGACCAACAACGACTCCCTTTTTAGCTATGTTGCCAATAAAAAGAACGCCATCAGCGCCCTGGATTTCAACCCTGGCATCATAGCCGTAGTCAGCCGGGCAAGAGCCGTCAATAGTACCTATCACTTTACCGGTCATGCCGAAAGTAACGATAGCAGTATCGTAAAATTGAGGGTATTCCGTCTTATAATCCGGACATTTATTGTTACGGGCAGTGGCAAATACCCACTTATACTCCTCACCGGATAAAAAACGGACACAATCAAAATCATGGCTGTTTACTTCTGCCAACATACCATTACTTCTATCAATATCAAGATTCCAAGCTGGCGGAAGACCAGGACCTTTACCGGTTGATTTAATCATCAAAGGTTCTCCGATGTCACCACTTTGTATTATCTCCCGTGCACGAATAAAACTTTGATCGAAGCGGCGCATAAAACCCATCAAAAAGGGCACTTTGTTTTGTTTCACCGCTTTATCCATTCTCGCTGCTTCTTCTTCAGTTATAGTTAAAGGTTTCTCACAGAGAATTGCCTTTTTCGCTTCTGCAGCTGCAATAACCAGTTCTGCATGGACAAAGGTTGGCGCGGCAATAACCACAGCATCAAGTAAAGGGTGCATTAAAAAATCTTCGGGGTTTGTATATGGATCTGCATTCCATTTATTGGCCGTTTCCTGTACGCTTTTTTCATCTAAATCGCAAACTGCTACTAAACGGGCACGAGGCACATTCTCTGCAAAGTTAGCTATATGAACCATACCAGCTCGTCCCGTTCCAATTACTCCCACGCCAACCAAATCATTTGCCTTCACTGCTTTCACCTTCCTTGATTGTGTTGTACACTGCCGGATTAGCCACATGTTCTGGCCGCAAATTTCGAAGCACCCGGGTCAGGTTCTCTACTGCCATCATACCCATTTCAAGAAGAGCATCGCTACTGTGCGCACTGATGTGGGGTGTGGTTATAAGTCTCGGCGAAGATAATAAATCTTTGTTTTCAAGTGGTTCTATGCTATAAACATCCAACGCAGCCCCGAATATTTTACCCTGTTTCAGTATTTCAACCAGGGCGGTTTCATCTACAATTCCACCCCTTGATGTATTTACCAGAATGGCTGAAGGTTTCATTAGCCTTAACAACTCACTACCAATTAAACCCCCTGTTTCTTCTGTTAAGGGCAGGTGAACCGTTACAAAATCACTTTGCCTCATTACATCTTCTAGACTGACACAACTGGCTCCACAGTTTTCAGCCCAACTGTGATCAGGATTACAGTCATAGGAAAGAATCTGCATATTAAAACCCCTGGCCCTAGAGGCTACCGCTCTGCCGATCCGTCCTGTGCCAATAATACCCAGGGTTTTGCCCCATAAGTCCACGCCTAAAAATGGCTCCCATAAACCTGATTTGACTGCTTCGTGCGCTTCAACAATTCGCCTGCCAACCGCCAGCATCAGTCCAAAGGTTAGATCTGCAACCGCTTCGGTATTTGCTCCGGGGGTATAAGTAACAACTACACCATAATGTGTTGCTGCAGCAAGGTCTATATTATCTAAGCCGGCGCCATATTTGGATACTACTTTAAGCCTTGGTGCAGCTGCCAGCACTTTTTCCGTTACAGGATCAAGGCCTACAAGCAAGGCATCAACTCCTGATATTGCCTCTGCCAACTCTTCTTCGCTATAAGGCGCCTGCTTATTATTTCTTTCAATCAGACAACCAGCTTCTTGTAAGTAAATTAACGGTTTATCGTTTAAACGGGCAAACGAGCGAGGGGTAATCAGCACTCTGTTTTTTACCATTCTCAACCTCCCGAAATTGACGGTAGGATAAGCACCTGATCATTATTCCGGAGAACCTGTTTAGACCACTGTTCAAATTTGATACCATGGTCGTTAAAGACAATAATAAACTTAGCGTGGTCATCTAATTGCACATTGTACTTCAATGCAACTTCTGCCAGTAGCTTTTCCAGAGTGGCACCTTCTTTTAGCGGCCATTTTTCTTCGCTGTTACCGGCTTCACTCCTGAGCAAACCAGTGTATTTAACTGAAATGACAATCAAAATAAGACCTCCTGAGCTTTGAGTCCTTTTTTGGTAGGTATTCCATTTTTATCCCAGAGTCTCAGTCGGTAATATTCATCAAGCATGAGATCATACATTTCCCTGGTTAGAATTTTCCCCTTTGCCGGCCCTTCTGGAAGCGGCTCGCTTAATGTCCTTTCCGGTGGATAGTCATTTCCACGGCCAATACCCTCCCGAATTAAAATCAAACGTTCAAGTGTATTTATCCTCTCGCCGATCTTCATCAGATCCGGTGTAAAGTTTACTCCAGTTGCAGCTTGGAGCACGTCTCCTTCCGGGGTATCGGTAAAGCCAAGAGCGCTGCGAACAACTGTACAAATACCCAGGCAGTCAATATAAGCCCTTGTGTCCTGGAGTCGTTTAACAAGTTCTCCTTTACCATGAAGGGAAAAACGATCGTAATTCTTTGTAAGGAGTTCGTCACGAATAGTCCAACCCCCAACATTATGGCAGGCACCCCGGCTGGATGTGCCGTAGGCTAAAGCCATTCCATAAAAACCGCGAGGCTCATATGCAGCAAAAGGCATCCATTTAACATGCATCATTTTATTAATTGTCTGGGGGTAATCTTTAGCCATTAAACGAAAACCTTTCCCTAAGACTGCTCCAAAACCTACACCTTCTCCAATCTGCCTGATCATTTCAACCATAGCATCACCATCGCCGAAACGAAGTTCGAGGCCTCCGGTATCATCCAGACTGAACAGGCCTGTTTCAAAACACTCCATGGCATAACCAATTATATCGCCCACTGTCATTGTATCAATGCCATACTCATCACAGAGGTAGTTACCGGCAATAACTGCAGCAAAGTCAGTTACACCACACACACCCCCCAGGGTTCCAACTGTTTCATACTCAGGATCAGAACGCATCCCTTTATAGGGTCCATTTTCTTTTACTGTACATAGCTGAGCACAGGCCACCGGGCAGCGGAAACAGGCAATGCTCTTCTCTTTGTAATGTTCAGTTACATAGTCTTTGCTTAGGGTTTCATAACCCTTCAGCTTGCCCGTGGTAAAGTTTTTTACAGAGTAACAACCCAGTTCGTTCATTACTTCAGTATACTGGTTGGTACCATATAGATTATGTTCGCGCTTACCTTCTTTAGCTTTAATCACTGCTTCTGGATTAATAGCCTTTATTCGTTCAGCATCAGCTACCGGTATAACACCAGAAGGGCTGACTGCAACTGCTTTTAAATTCTTTGAAGCCATCACCGCACCCGCTCCGCCACGGCCAAAACTCCGATCTTTAACCATGATATTTGCATAGTGGACGCCGTTAAAAGCAGCAGGTCCGGCAACCATTACCGCTAACCTTGGTTGCCCTAATTGCTCGCGGACCGTTTTTATCATTACACTAGTCTTAAGCTCTTTCATTCCAGCAGCATCCTTGAATTCAACCCCATCCTGACTGATCACCAGATAGAGCAGGCGCTTCGCCCGCCCTTCAATGACTAAACCGTCATAACCCTTGCGTTTTAAATAAGGGCCAACTTCTCCACCACTGTTGCTACACAGGTAGACGCCTGTCTCCGGCGAGCGGGTAGCACACTGAAACTTTGTGGTTGAGGGAAGCGGTAATCCGGTCAGTGGGCCGGTGAAAAAGATCAGTTTGTTATCTTCAGAAAGGGGATCGGTATCGGCGCCAATTTCTTGGTAGTAGTAATATGCTGCGATCCCCCGTCCACCAAGATATCTGCGGTATAGTTCCTCGGGCACAACTTCTTCAGAATATTGCTCAGTAGTTAAATTAATCCGTAAAATTTTCTGCAAGTATGCTCCACTAAACATGAAAATCCTCCTAACCTTTTATTTCAGCTGCAGCATGATTCCAATTCTCTCAGTACACCGATGCTACTTTCAAGGTCGCTATCCCAGGTTGAACGAAATTCTTCAAGATCGGCAGCAATAAATGGATTGGGATGAAGAGGAAGAGGCTCCAGAATTAATGAACCCTGAAAATTAATTTCTGCTAAACTCTTCATAATTTGTTTGAAATCAATATGCCCCCGCCCAATAGCACATCTGTTGCTGTCAGACAGGTGCATACTTGTTAAAAGCGATCCTGCTTTCACTATGGCTTGGCCCAGATTGACATCTTCGATATTCATGTGAAATGTATCCAGGTGGAGCTTTACATTTCTAAAACCTACATCTTCAACAAAATTTAACCCCTGATCAACGCTATTGATCAGAAATGTCTCAAACCGATTTATTGGCTCGACCGATATAGAAATATTATTCTTCTGTGCATACGAAGCAACTTCTCGAACAGAAATGACCGCCAGCTCCCATTCTTCCTTCGCTGCATTTTGCCAATCTGCCGCTACGGTCGGATTTCGATGTGGTGCCGGTCTCCCTGATGGTGCTGGAATTATAATCACAATCGGTGCACCAACCTCTACCGCCAGATCAACATTACGCATGATATAATTTACTGCCTGTGCACGATATTCATGGTTTGGATGCGCCAGATCCCGATCTTCCAAAGGCCAAAGGCACCAGCTTAAAACAGAAGAAACCTCTAAATTATATTTTAGTGTTAGTCTTTTTATTTGATCCAGATTGTATCGTTCAGGCTCTCCTACCAGCTCTATCGCATCATACCCAAAACGATGCAGTCTTTTACAGGTCGTCTCCAATTCTTCCTCGCCATAGATCCAGTTACTCACTGCATATTTGAACATACACAAACCCTCCAGCCTGATGTGAACTGAATATGATGATGGTTACTGGGCTGTATAACCACCATCAATTGTCAAAACAGAACCTGTAGCATAGCCCAACTCTTCTGAAGCCATTGCCATGATTGCTGCAGCTATTTCATCCATTCTGCCAAGCCTATTTAAGGGACGAGACCCTTCAAGATTCTTGCGGATTTCTTCAGGATTATCCGCTTCATCCAGTATTTTCATTACCAAGGGTGTCTCTGTTGTTCCGGGCGAGACAGCATTTACCCGGATTCCTCTGGCAGCAAAATCAACGGCCATGCTTTGAGTAAGAGAAATTACACCCGCCTTGGATACGTTATAAGCCACCTGTCCTTTTATGCCGACCATTCCCGCTTCTGAAGCAACGTTAACGATCACACCGCTTCCTTTTTCAATCATCACCGGGATCACATGATGTGAACATAGGTAAACTCCTTTCAGATTCACGGCCATAATCTTATCCCATGCATCTTCAGAAGTTTTCACCACATCACCCTGAGCGTGTATACCAGCATTATTGACAAGGATATTTATAGTACCAAAAACTTGAATCACATTACCAACCATTTGGCCTACACTTTCATTATTGGAAACATCCACTTCAACAAACATTGCCTCGCCACCACTGGCTTCAATTAATGCAACAGTATCTTTTCCCTTCAGAGGAGCGGCGTCAGCAATTGCCACGCGGGCTCCTTTTTGGGCAAAAGCAATGGCAGTCGCACGGCCAATGCCTTCTCCACTGCCGGTAACAATAACTACTTTGCCGTTAAAATTCATTACCGAACCTCCCTGGAATAATAGCTTTGCTGTCAAATGTCGCTTACCCTTGCTAGTGTGTAACCGAAAGACGCCGGCGACGCCATTGATCAAAGATTACTACAGTGATCAGTACTGAACCCAGAATAACTCTCTGCCAGAATGCAGAAACATTAATCAGGTTCAAACCATTATTCAGAACACCCATAATAAGCGCTCCGACTAGGGTGCCTCCGACACCGCCTTCACCACCGTATAGATTAGAACCACCGATAACCACAGCTGCAATAGACTGCAGCTCTGCTCCTTCACCCATTAGTGCATTGGCGGAGTTCATACGTCCCGTCAGGACTAAAGCTGCTATTCCGGCAAAAGCCCCGGATATGGTATAGACGGCTATTTTGGTGCGTTCAATGTTTATTCCGGATACTCGGGCTGCTTCTTTGTTTCCGCCTACTGCATATAATGAACGTCCCAATCTTGTATAACGGGTGATGAACCAGCCTAAAAGAACAATCCCAATAGCTGCCAGCAGTGCGGTTGGTATACCAAAAAGTTTGCCTCCGCCAAGCCATAACAATTGATCGGGGATGTGAGCTACAACTTCATGGGCAATCCGATGCGACGGAACAGGAAGGCCACCGGTGACAAGCAAGGCCACTCCTCGTGCTACGGTCATCATACCAAGGGTGGCGATAAAGTCAGGCACCTTACCTTTGGCTATAACCAACCCGTTTATGAAACCGGCAAAAGATCCTACACCCAGACTAAGCAGCATACCCAGCCAAACATTGATACCATGATAGGTCATGGCAACAGTTGAAACAGAAGCAGCCAGCGCCATTATCGCTCCGACCGAAAGATCGATACCACCTGATAGAATCACTAAACTCTGACCGGTAGCTAACATTATATTTATGGAAGATTGACGGGTAATATTGATGATATTTCCGCTGGTGGCAAAGAAAGGCGAAGCTATACTAAAATAGGTCATCAGCAACGCTAGAGCAATAACCGGGCCACCCATGGCTACTGCTTTTCGCAAATAGTCTGAGGCAGTTAGCTTTACTTTCAACTTTTCCTGTAGAGCAGTTACTTGAGCTATTTTATTATTATCCACACGCTTTCCTCCGTCCCGTTGCATACAACATGATTTCATCCGGGGTTGTCTCATTTTGATTGAAAGATGCAGCAATTTCTCCTTCACACATTACCAGTATGCGATCGCTGACAGCCATTACTTCAGGAAGCTCTGAACTGAACATCAATATAGCCGCATTCTCTTTCGCTAACCGACCCATTAAGCGGTATACTTCAACTTTTGAGCCAACATCTATACCTCTTGTCGGCTCATCCAATAACAAAATCTTTGAATTCGCACAAATCCAGCGTGCCAGCACTACCTTTTGCTGATTACCCCCGCTAAGAAACTCACAGAGCTGCTGCAAGTTCGGTGTGGCGATCTTCAACTCGTCTACAAAGTTCTGAACCAGGAGCTTTTCTTTAAATAAGCTCAGGAAACCCCACAATAAAAGGCGCTTGAGATTGGGCAGGGTTATATTTGCCGCTATGCTCATACGCGGAGCTAAACTGCCGCGCCGATCTTCCGTGATATACCCAAAACCAGCACGAATTGCATCCCAGGGGTTATTAATGCTAACATTACTGCCGTTAACTTTGACTAGCCCACTGTCCGGTTTTTCAATACCAAAGAGAACATTGGCCAGTGAGGTTCTTCCTGCACCCATTAACCCGAAAACACCGACAATTTCTCCATTTCTCACCGTCAGGTTTAAACCCTTGATACGGTTTTTCAGGTTAAGGTTGATTACCTCCAGCAGAGGCTCTCCGATTGCAATTTTTTCTTTTGGATATTTTTCTTCAATTTCCCGACCCACCATCATTCTGATCAGATCTTTTTCTTCAACATCGTCTACAGGAAAGGTCCCCATCTTTTCGCCATCGCGGAGAACAGTAACCCGCTGAGCTATTTTGGGCAATTCAGCCAAGCGATGGGAGATATAGAGGATGGCAATACCTTTTGCCTGTAACTCTTTTATCAGAGTAAAAAGCTTGTCAGATTCTTCTCCTGTCAACGCAGAAGTCGGTTCGTCAAGAAGCAGAATCCGAGCTTTTCGTGACATTGCTTTGGCTATCTCCACCAGTTGTTTCTCGCCAACAGAAAGTTCATTAACCAATTTCTGTGGCGTTATATTTAATCCGACTGTTTTTAATGCGGCCTCTGTTTCGTTGTAAACTTTTTTCCAATCAACAGTTTTACTCCATCTCTTTAGGGGAAGCTCACCCAGGAATATATTTTCTGCTGCTGTAAGAGATGGTAGTAAACTCAGTTCTTGATAAACCATGGCAATCTTATGATGTCGCGAATCAGCCGGGTTGTTAATCTCGATTGGAACTCCTTCAAGCAGAATTGTACCGCTGTCTTTTTGTACTGAACCACTTAGAATTTTCAGCAATGTAGACTTTCCGGCTCCATTTTCACCAAGCAAAAAGTGCACTTCACCGGAATGTAGATCGAAATCAACTCCCTTTAAAGCCTGAACACCAGGATAGCTTTTATTTAAACCCTTCAGCTCGAGTAGCGGTGTTTGAACCATACCCGACTCTCCTTTGCACAAACTTGCTGATATGTGAACTGCAAGGCTGTTACTATAACATTATGTAATAGCATGTGTTTTTATGATGGTCTTTTTAAGATAATAAATTTGATGTACAATAAACATGTGTATGCTGCTAAACTCAGCTATCAAGCTGAGTGGCAGGTAGTGTAAGGGAGGGGGGTAGATTATCCCCCCCCCTTACCGTTGGTTACTTCAAACCTGCATTGACCAAAATTTCATCCCAATCAATTGGTGGTAATACAGGTTCTGGGTAGAACATGAAGCTGTTATCTTTGTAAGCAGTACGTGGGCGAATGTCTTCAAATTGCGGTACATCCAACCCAAGTGCCAACATTACAGCATACTTCGTTCCAAACCATCCCCAATCAGGAAAGCCGTGAGTTGTTTCTGCCACTATGCGATCTTTATTGATAAATTCAAGAACTGATTCTGGTGTTACGTCATTTGTAAATACTGCAACTTCGGTCCTGCCTGCAGATTCACAGGCAAGCCTGGCTCCCATACCCATTTCATTAGAGGCTGCCCAGATCCAGTCCAGGGTTCCTTCAGGGTTGGCTGCCAGGATATCTTCTGCAGCTGCAATACCTTTTTCTCTGTTCCAGTCAGCTGGAATTGGCTCCATTACTTCAACTATACCCGGGTACTCGTCGATTACTGAGCGGAAGCCTTCCACACGGGTAACGGAGAAAAAGCCTCCAGCTACGCCTTCAATAATCGCACCGCGCGCTTCGATACCCGATGCTGCAGGATCAACACCGGCATAAACATCTTCCCACCAGGCCAGGTCAAGATAAGTTTCAGGTGTCGCGTCAACTTTATCACCCTCACCTAAGACCCCGGGACCACCGAAGTAATCTACTAATGAATAGGCTGTGATGGCTGCGCCATCAAAGTTGTCGAACCCGATATAACAGGCGATATCCACGCCATCAATTGGCTCTAACAGGTTAACCATAATAATAGGGATCCCCGCAGCGTTAGCCTGCTGGAGCGCTGGTTTGACTACTTCTACCTCAGTGGGCGAAATAGCGATTACATCAACACCCATGGTAATGTAATCTTCAATAATGGCTACCTGGTCGGCAAAAGCAACGTGGGTAGCTGGGGAGCGTGAAATCACCTCAACCTCAATACCACTTTTACCGGCATCTTCAGCAGCCAGCTCGAAGTACTCAGTTGCAGTCTGGAACACCCCTGTTATGTCGGGGGGAGTCCAGCCAATAACTATTTTCTCTAAAACTAACTCACCATCCTCTGCCGGTGGTTCGGCAGGGGTACTCGGCGCACAGCCGATTACCAGAAACCCGGATATCATAACAACAAAAATCAGCATTAAAATATTGCACTTTCTTTTCACACTATTCTCCTCCTCTTTATGATACTTACTGCCCAACTAACTTAGTTGTTCTTAAACTCTTATCTACCCATCACTAATTCATCGAGCACCCCCTTTGCGATACCAGCTTGGTGCTACTATCTATACTTGCTTGTGTCCTGAAAGGTTCATTACTTGAAAACTCAGATCAACACTGTCGAGATGGTTTGATTTTTTTTGATTAATTATTTCAACTTCGAAACCCATTCGATCACCCCGGTGCTTTGCTTCGTAATATTCAACCGGCATTCCGTTTTCCAGATAACTAATACTTTTGAGTAAAAATATTGGTGCGCAGTGTTCAATGCCCAGAAGGGCAGCGATTTCCTCAGTCGCCCCAACTGCTTCAATCGATCGGCGGCTAGAAGCAATTTTTAAATTATACTTTTCCTCCATTACTGCGTAGAGTGATTGATTGGTTAGGTCTTCATTAATTAGTTCGGGGCAGAGACTAAAGGGGATGTAAGATATAACACAAACAATTGGTTCATCGTTGACAAAGCGAAGTCGGTCAATTTTAAATAATTTCTCTCCCTCTTCACGCTGGAGTCTGTAGGCGATCTTCTTTGGTGCAGCAACTATAGAAAAATCAAGGATTTCAGATTTTGTTTTGAATTCTTTAACCATCATATCTTTATAAAAACCATTCAAATTTTGCATTAGACTACCAATAATTTTTGGTTTTGCAATAAAAGTTCCTTTACCCTTCTGACGGAAAAGCAAACCCTCATTAACCAGATCAGCAATTGCCTGTCTCACCACAGTCCGACTTACACCATAAGTCCTGCACAACTCAGCTTCTGACTGTATCTGCTCACCTTCTTTCATATTGTTTTCTTCAAAAAATGATTTTAATTGTTCTTTTAGCTGGTAATAATATGGAATAACACTATTTTTGTCGATATATCTGCTACTATTTTTGCCTTCCATTAAATTCATCCCTTCATGTTGTTATCCTGTCATTACAAGATAAATTCTATAATATTCTATTTACTATGTCAATTATATTGATTTATCGGGATCTCGTCTAGCAATTGCAGGAAAGAGCACATCACATCTGCCTAACACCGCTATCTTTCATTTCAGACCCTTCAAAGTCTTTCGCGTTAAATTGTCCGGATCTTTATATAACGTGATATTCTATATATCTTTTATCCCAATAAGCAGATTCTAATTTTACAGATGGTTTAGTTCTTTTTCCACAGCTTGTTTTAATTCAACTATTATCGGAGCTTCAATATTAACCTGTTGATCCCCTTAATAATTCTGCACTATGACCGGATCAACAATAAACATCCCTGAAAGATACTATTAAATTTTTAAACATAAAACAAAAATGTCCTTGACATTATGTCAAATATCGCTATGATAAATATAAAGCTTAAAAACTGAGATATAAGGACGGTGGTTACGGAGAAATTATTAGGTGTTAAGAGCTACTCCTAGGATTCATGACAACAACACACCTGACCGACAAAGGCAAACCTGTTTAAAGGCAGGGACGCAAAGCCAAGGACCTAAAGCTAAAAAAGCTACGGCAGCCTGGCTACCGAGACAGTTTATAAATTTTTCTTTGTCGGTCCCCCGGAAGGAGGGCCTTTTTTGATGGATTGCAGTAAAAAGGTTTCAGAAGACCAGCATCAAACATTAGATGATTTGGAGCTTTTTGGCATTGAAGTTCGCCGGCCTGAAGTTGATACGAGCGCTTTTGAAGAACTATTTTCAAAAGGAACACCAAATAAAAGCTATAAACCTTTAAATATCTATAAATTTCAGGCTGTTCCCTCTAAACGAAACACATCGGAGGTAAAGAGCAATTTTGCTCAGAAGTTAAGAATTTTCAGCAGTTTATTGACAGTATTATTTGTAATTTATATTTTTAAAATGATCATATCCTGAAAGCAACTAACCTAAATTAACGTACGGCAGCCTCTCGTCAGGAGAGGCTGTTTTTATTGCAGATCAGGCCTGGTGTGTTTACCTCTTCGAAAAAATTTATATACGAACCAAAGGATTAACGCAAAGAATGAAAACGCAATAACCGGCAGCAATACGGCCAGCAGAGACATGAAAACAGAAAAAAACGATTCGATTAAAGAAACCAGGGGATTACCTGCGCCGGCGGTGGTCATTGTCGATCCGGTATGAATCGAGTTGCTGATCACGCTTCCGCCGAGAGCAGCTCCCCCGCCGGCGATAATTGCCAGCGCCCAGGCCAGAACCGGAGGAAAGTCCACCAATACAGCGGCAGTGATTAATGTCCCGGCAACCAGGCTGACCGGAACTGCAATGCTGCTGAGTAAATTATCAATGTAAGGGAAATAATAGCCGGCAACTTCCAGCAGTGCTGCGACACCAAGGGCAACCAGGGCCGGATAGGTTCCTACCCAGGCAAAAACCGGGTTTAACTCCAGCCAACCGGCTAACGACGCAATGCTGATTACCAAAAGAGGCACAAACACCCTGAAGCCACTGGTAGCGCTTAAACTGATGCCAATCAGAAAACTAAGGATATATTCCATTCTCCTGCTCCATTCATCCAAACTGATTTCCGGCTTTATTATTTCACCAGGTTCAGCAAAAATCAACCGTGCCAATAAATAAAAAACACTCCCCGCAACGCCGGTAGATGAGGAGTGCTTTTACCGCTAATTTTTATTACAAGCGAAGGTAAACAGTAACTCAACCAAGGTAAAGCCTGGTTAACTCCCCTTTCAGATAGTCAAATGCATCATCCACTGAATCGCTGAAGTGAAGCAGGTTTAAATCCTCCCGGCTGATCGTTCCGTATTTGGCCAGGGTTTCAAAGTTAATCACCTGGTTCCAGTACTCGGATCCATAGACAACGATCGGCAGCACTTTTTCCAGTTTTTTAGTCTGAATCAGGGTCAAAACCTCGAAAAGCTCATCTAATGTTCCGAAACCACCGGGAAAAATGACCAGGGCTTTAGCCATGTATATAAACCAATACTTGCGCATGAAAAAATAATGAAATTCAAAGTTCAGCTCAGGTGTAATGTGCTGATTGGGAACCTGTTCTAAAGGTATACTGATATTTAAGCCAATCGACTTGCCGCCTGCCTCTGCTGCTCCCTTATTGGCAGCTTCCATCATCCCGAAACCACCACCGGAACAGATAATAAAGCGGTGATGCGAACCGAGCCCTTTTGACCAGATAGTAATCTTTGCGGCCAGATCCACTGCATCCTGATAGTACCTGGAAATAAAAAGCTCGTTGCGGGCTTCCTCCAATTTCTGCTGCAGCTCAACCCTGGCTGTGTCTGAAGAATTAACAGCTTCTTTTTCCAGTTCGGCAAGGATCGCCTTCGCCTCCTGCAACGGCTTGGTACGGGCTGAACCGAAAAAGACAACCGTATCTTCCACCCCGGCATTACGCAGCCGCCATTGTGGTTCAAGGTACTCAGCCAGGATGCGAATCACCCTGGCATCATGGCTGTTCAAGAACTCCATATTTTTATATGCTTTTTCCGCTTTCGCCAATGATTTGGTCATCATTTCTCCTTTGATCAGTACTGGTAGAAGCCTTTGCCTTTCTTGCGCCCCCATTCGCCCTTAACATATTTTTCAACGATGGTGGGTGAAGGCTTCTCTTTCGGGTCGAGCGTTTCCATGTATCGTTCCATATTAATATGGTAAGTGAGGTCAACACCGGTCAAATCCATCAACCGGAATGGACCGAGGGGATGGCCAAGGGCATTGACCACTGCGCTGTCTATGTCTTCTGCCGACGCTACTCCCGTATCGAGAAGGAACAAAGCCTCCTCGGTAATTTTGGCCAGGATGCGGTTAACCAGAAAACCGTAGATTTCTTTCTGCAGGAGAACCGGCGTTTTGCCCAACCGGTGGGCAAGTTCCATAGTTGTCGAGGCTGTTTCTGCAGTAGTGTGGGGACCCTTAACCACTTCAACGCATTTCATTACCAAAGCGGGGTTAAAAAAGTGCATGTTGCAAACCTGGCCCGGACGGCCGGTTACATCGGCAAGCTGCGAACTGACTATAAATGAACTGTTGGTGGCCAGTATCGCGTGAGGCGGGCAGAGCTGTCCCAGCTTTTCAAAGAGTTCCCGCTTCGGCTGCAACTTTTCAATAATCGCTTCGATTACAAAATCTGCTTCGGAGGCTGCATGTTCCAGAACGGTAGTAAATTTAATCCTGCCGGCAGCTGCCTCGGCCTGTTCCTGGCTCAGCTTGCCCTTGGACACTCTCTCCGGCAGGTATTGATTGGCAAAGGCTTCCGCCTTGCCGACCTGCTCGGCACTGACATCAAAACAGAATGTTTCGAAACCTGAAAGGGCGCAGAGCAAGGCAATCTGGTGCCCCATGTTGCCGGCACCGGTGACACAGATTTTTTTAACCTCTCCAATTTTCACTGGCTTACCTCCCCTTAATAATCTGCCTGCCCCATTTGGGATGCCTGTTCTTCAACCCACTCTTTAATCACTGCGTGTTTTAAGGGGTAAAGAAAAAGGCATTTTTCGGATTTTATTTAATATTTACTATTCAACTGTTCAATTCCTGCCGGCTGCTTCAATAAATGATCAGGCAGGGTCTTTGCCTGCCTGCCGGTAAAATGTTATTGTTGATTAACAGCCTGCTAAAATTGATCTTCTAGCTGTGGGTTTAATCCTGTTTGGCAGGGGTAAAAGACTGGAGGAATACAATATGAAGCAAAAAACTGCGATCATTATCCTGGCGGCAGGCCTGACCCTGTCACTGCTGCTGAATTTATTAATCATTTACAGCCTTTCAAATGTGCGCTCCGGAGCTTTGGACACCGTTGCCAGCGCCCGTGAGGGGTTTGGCCGGATCAGCGCCGATTCATTTAACATGGAAGTCCAGGTCGACCAGGTTTTACCCCTTGATCTCGTGGTGCCAATCAATGAAACGATCACTTTCCCGCTGTCCTTTAACTATGAGCTGGACACAATCGTCAATACTGCAGTTAATTTACCGCTGGTCGGGTCGCAGCAGATCGCTGTTCCAATTCGCGGCACTATTCCGGTAAACACTGTAGTTGAGATCCCGGTCCGGCTTAACCTGCCTATCTCAACAGAATACCATTTACAGGCAGTTATACCGGTTGAGATTTCACTGCCCCCGGAGACAGTCAGTTCAATTAATCAATCGCTGGAAGAAATCGAGAACCGGTTGAGGTAATTAATGGTAAACAACATATATAATAATCGATCTTCAGAATTTTAATCTTCAGCCCACAGACCTCTTTTTGCCTGGCGAGCTTCAGCCACAAATGCCGAAAAGTATTCGACATACTTTATATTGGGTTGAAAAATCACCTGCCTGGCATAACCGTCAAGGAGCAGGCGGGCATTGAACATTTTCTTCCGGATTTCTGCTTCATTAACCTGCTCCGGTTTTTCCAGCCAGATATAGGCCAGCATGCGGCCATACTGATCGCGTTCTCCAAGATCAAACTCGACCCAAACAACGGTACTATTCAGGTTATTATCGGTATATTCGGCCGCCTCAATCCCGAAAAACTCTTCTCCCTTAGTCGGGTGGTTGATTTCAGGGGCGTCAACCCCAATCAGACGCAGTTTTTCCTCAACCCCTGTGTTGAAACGGATATAAATCGTATCGCCATCAACAACCCTGGTTACCCTGACCCTGGTCAGCTCAAGTCCATCGGCCGTCTGCGCCGGAAAGAAGATACAACCGCTCAGGAAGACCAGAATAATCAATATGACAGTCATCCATAAAAAAGGTCTAGTCAGGCATCTGCGCATCTGAAACCTCCGCTTCTAGAATTAAAGTTCATTATATCCTATAATCATCTGCCCGGCAGGAAGTCGCAAGGCCGGCAACTGATCACCAGGGTAAAGGTATTGGTACCAAAAAAATTGAACATTAATATGTTGGAGGTGACGTAATGAAGAATCTTTTTAAATCAATCATGTTAATCATGATTATCTTATTTTGTGCCGTACCAGGCAGCAACGCCATTGCCGCAGAAACTGAGAAACTTGATCCGCTGTTGCTCGAAGCTTATCTCGATGGCGTGATAAAAACCCAGATGGATGAACAACACATCCCCGGTGTGACTCTCTCTGTAGTCCAGGGAGAAGATATAATCCTGCTTAAAGGTTACGGATACGCTGATTTGGAAAAACAGATTCCGGTCGACCCGCGACAGACCCTTTTCCGGATCGGTTCAACGGCAAAATTAATTACCTGGACTGCAGTAATGCAGTTGGTTGAAGCAGGAAAACTTGACCTGAATGCGGATGTAAACAGCTACATCGATTTTGAAATTCCCACCGGACTGATCAACTCTCCCCGGGGCACCCAAGCCGAACCGGTAACCCTGGCGCACCTGCTGACCCATACACCGGGGTTCGAAGATCAGGGGGAAGGCCTATTTGTACTCGAACCAGACCAGGTGGTTACACTTGAAGAATACTTGAAGCATAACATCCCGGCCCGGATTTATGAGCCGGGAACGATCATGGCCTATTCCAATTATGGGGCAGCTTTAGCCGGTTATATTGTCCAGCGGGTATCCGGGCTGCCATTTGCTGAATACGTTGAGATCAATATTTTCGCTCCCCTGGATATGAAAAACAGCACAGTCATCCAACCGCTGCCTGCAGCCCTTACCGGAAGAATGGCTGAAGGCTACGGTTACCAGGGAGGCCGCTATTATCAGGGTAGCTTTGAGTACATATCTGCCCTGCCGGCCGGCAGTATGAGCAGCACGGCTGAAGATATGGCCAAGTTTATGATTGCTCACCTTAATGACGGGCGTTACGGTGATAACCTGATTTTACAGAAGCAAACCGCTGAAACAATGCACAGCCGCCTTTTTACTCACCATCCAGCCCAGATCGGGATGGCCCACGGTTTTATCGAAGAGACCTTTAACGGTTATCGGGCAATCGGCCACAGCGGTAATACCCTGCTTTTCAATACCGGATTGTACCTGATTCCCGAACTCGACCTGGGGATCTTTGTCTCCTATAACGGAGGATTAGGGACCGAGTGGGCTAACCTGGTTCAACTTTTTATGGACCGCTATTATCCGGAAAAACAACCTCCGGAACCAAAACCGCTTGAAAATCGGCGGGAAGCGCTAATGCAGCTAATCGGTGAATACCTGCCGGCTCGCACTAATTATTCAACCATGGAAAAAATGCTTTCTCTCTTGCAGACTGCCAGGGTGACTTTAAATGACGAAGGTTATCTGGTTGTAAATTTATATGGCATGACCATGCAGTTTGCCGAGGTTGATCCCGGTGTGTTTCACAATCGTGAGACTTCCGGCACAAGATTTTCAAAGGTAGTTGTATTTGTTCAGCAGGAAGACGGACGTATCCTGATGAGCCCGGCAGGGCCAATGCCATTTATCAAAGCACCCTGGTATGGAACCAGCGCTGCGACAGGGGTATTGCTGGGAATAGCTTTAATTCTGCTGCTTTCGGCTGCCGTTGGCTGGCTAATCTCCTCGATAGGTCGCATCTTCAGGCGTGAAGGGTTCAAAGCACCGATCCTTTCCCTTTTCGCCCGCCTGGTTGCTGTTAGCTGTGGTGTTCTTTCCTTGAGCTTTGTTCTGGGCTTTTTAAGAGTCATGGGTGACATCAACCCGGCTTTCGGCGTGCCTCAAATCTTCTTCGGCGAGACAGAGGCTTTTAACTCCCTGATGATCCTGCCCCTGCTGATTACAATTGCCTCCGGGCTGATGGTCATCTTAACCGTTCTAAGCTGGTATAAGAAGTACTGGAACGTAAGCGGCCGGCTGCACTATTCGTTAATCACAGCCGGTTCACTAATCATCGTTTGGCTGCTTTTTTATTACAATTTGCTTTGATGATCGCATCAGATAATTTGATCCGGCCTATGGTACGGATAATCAAATCATGGTTATCTGCGGGCGATTATGATATAATCAGGTCGTACAATAATAACTAACTCCGAGCCTTTCCACCTACAGCCCAATCCGGCTACGGTGGCAGGCCAGGGTTGGGGGAGAAATCCCCCCGCCTCCCGTTCTTGGAAAGGAGATAATGCCTAGAGGGCCATGCTTTCCTTGATACGGAAGCACGGCTTTTTCTATTCTGTGAGGTGCAAAAATGAAATTAATGCGGGTAAGCGACCCGGTTGCTGTTAATAAGCTTATTGCCAGTGAGTTTAAAGCCCTGCCCGCTGAAATAATTGTTATTGAACAGGCCGGAGGGCGCTATCTGGCTGAAAAGATCAGGTCACCGGAAGATGTGCCCGGTTTTAACCGCTCAACAGTTGACGGTTATGCTGTGAACGCCCGCGAAACTTTCGGTGCCAGTGAAAGTATGCCGGCCATGTTTGAACTGGTCGGAGAAGTGCTGATGGGCAAAAGCGCTCCTCCCATTTCTGACGGGCAATGCTGCCTGGTTCACACCGGTGGGATGCTGCCAGATAATGCCGATGCTGTAATCATGATTGAAGATACTGAAGTGGCCGGTAATATTGTCAACAGTTACCGGCAGGTTGCCCCCGGTGAAAATGTCATTCACCGTGGCGAGGACTTAAAAGCCGGAGACGTCGTATTTGAAGCGGGACATTTCCTTCGGGCGCCTGAGATTGGCCTGCTCGCTTCAATCGGTTCGTCAGCGGTAGCCGTTCACCGGAAGCCGCTGGTCGGTTTTTTTTCCAGTGGCGATGAATTGGTTCCTTACGAATCAGGGGAACTTAAGCCCGGGCAAATCAGGGACAGTAACGCTCCAGCTCTGCTTTACCTGGCCGAACAATACGGGGCTGGTTTCAGGTATGGTGGCATCCTGCCTGATCAATTTGATGTTTTTCTGGCAAAAAGCCGTGAACTATTGGTCAAAGTTGATTTTTTAGTTTTTTCCGGCGGCAGCTCTGTCGGCAGCCGCGATTTTACTGCCCGCACCATGCAAGAGCTGGGTCAACCGGGGCTGCTGATCGAAGGCATTGCCATCCAGCCCGGCAAACCGACTTTAGTCGCAAAATGCGGCGAGAAACCTGTGCTTGGATTACCAGGCCATCCGGTTTCTGCCCTCAATATCTTTTCCCTTTTCGGACGGGCGATCATCGAGCAACTTTCCGGACGCCTTAAAAAAAGGCTGACCCCGACCTTAAAGGCCAGCCTGGCCCGCAATGTGGCTTCCCGGACCGGGCGTACTGATTACATAAGGATTAAACTGGAACCAGACCCGTCCACCGGAGGACTTAGCGCAGTCCCGGTCTTTGGCCGTTCAGGGATGCTGCGGACCCTGGCCGCCGCAGACGGACTGCTGGTTGTGCCCCCGGAGAAGGAAGGGTTAAGCGCCGGGGAGACTGTCGAGGTTTATTTATGGGAGTAAGCATAGTGGAGGTTTGTGATGCGCAAAGTTTATCTCAGTAACACAGCGAGACCAGAAGCGTTAAAGATCTTCCTGGAAAGAACCGGCATACCCCGCCGGGTGGAAACTATCCCTGTGGGTGAAGCTCTGGATCGGGTTACGGCAGAACCGGTTTTTGCCCGGTTATCAATGCCGGCCTTCCATTCTGCTGCCATGGATGGTATCGCCGTCAAAGCCGAAGATACTTTCAGCGCATCCGATCAAAATCCGCTGGCGCTCGAACCGCAGCAGGGCTTTATACCAGTAAACACCGGCAATCCTCTGCCGCCGGGTTTCAATGCCGTGGCAAAGATAGAAGACCTGCACATGTTGACTGATGGCAGGGCGGAGCTGCTGTCTCCGGCCACTCCCTGGCAGCATGTGCGCGCCGTGGGTGAGGATATTGTGGCCGGTGAGCTGATTGTTCCTGGTTGTCACCTGCTGAAACCACCGGATCTTGGCGCTATACTGGCTGGGGGGGATACCGAAATAAAGGTTCTGGCAAAACCGGTAGTTGCAGTTATCCCCAGCGGCTCCGACCTTATAGGACCAAGTGACAGGCGAGAGCACGGGCAGGTGCCCGACTTCAATAGCACAGTAATCGCTGCTTATTTAGAGCAGTGGGGTGCTGTTCCTCTGGTTAAACCCATAGTGCCGGATGAACCGGAGAAAATAAAGCAGGCCCTGCTGGACGCCTTGGATTCTGCCGATATTGTGATCATAAATGCCGGGTCGTCGGCCGGAGAAAAGGATTATACCTCAATGGTGATTGAGGAATTGGGTGAAGTTTTTTTACATGGGGTGGCTACCAGGCCCGGAAAGCCAACAATCCTTGGCCGGGTTAAGAACAAACCGGTAATCGGACTGCCCGGTTACCCTGTATCTGCTTACTTAAGTCTTGAGTGGTTCGCTCTGCCGCTGATCTGCCGTTACCTTGGCCTGCCTGTTCCTGAGCGCCCCCGGCTGAAAGTAACTCTCGGCCGCCGCGTTGTATCAGAAATGGGAGTTGAGGAACATGTACGGATGACTATCGGCTACGTGAATAACCGTTATCTAGCCAATCCGCTGACCCGTGGCGCCGGCGTAACCATGTCCCTGGTGAGGGCTGATGGCCTGCTGGTCATCCCCGAAAACTCACTGGGATATGAGCAAGATGAAGAGGTTGAGGTTGAGCTCTACAAACCGGAAAGCGAACTGCGCCATAATTTACTGGCAGCCGGAAGCCACGATTTGATCATCGATTTGCTGGCCACGGCTCTTAAGCAGGAAGATTCAAGCCTTAATCTTTCTTCAGCTCATCTGGGCAGTATGGGAGGGATAATGGCTATTGGCAAGGGTCAGGCACACCTGGCCGGAGTCCATCTCTTTGATCCGGAAACCGGTGATTACAATATCCCGTACATCAGGAAAATGTTGCCGGATCATGATCTTAGCCTGGTTAACCTGGCATACAGGATGCAGGGTTGGATCGTCCCGGCAGGAAATCCGGAAGGAATCAAATCGATTAGCGACCTGGCACAGACGACTAATGGTTTCATTAACCGCCAGAGGGGCGCCGGTACGCGTCTGCTATTCGATCACCTTCTGAAAGAAGCAGGTTTAAACCCGGCCCAGATCAAAGGCTATGAACGGGAAGAATATACTCATCTTAATGTTGCTGCCGCTGTGGCCGCCGGAACAGCTTCAGCTGGTCTTGGCATCCTGTCCGCCGCCAGGGCTTTTAACCTTGATTTTATACCGCTGGTCGAAGAAAGGTATGACCTGCTGCTAAACAATGATTTTTTAAAAAGTCCGGAAGCTTCATCGCTGCTCAGGATTATCGCTGATCCGGCATTTCAAAACAAGGTTGAAGCCCTCGGAGGTTACAGTATGCGTGAAGCAGGCACCATAACCGGAATAGAAAAGGTTTAAGGAGACCGCGATGACACTTATCGATCAACACGGAAGAACTCACGATTATTTAAGGATATCGGTTACTGACCGCTGTAACCTGCGTTGTCTTTACTGCATGGGAGAGGACGGCATCGCCCAGGTATCACATCGGGATATTCTCAGCTATGAGGAAATCACCGCTGTGGTCCGGGCAGGAGCGGAGCTCGGTATCTCAAAAATACGCCTGACCGGTGGCGAACCCTTAGTCCGTAAAAATTTAGCCGACCTGGTTGACAAAATTAAAGCTATCCCCGGAATCAAGGACCTGGCTCTGACCACGAATGGCATTCTACTGCCTCAGCAGGCAGCTGCCCTAAAAGAAGCCGGCCTGGATCGCGTCAATATCAGCCTGGACAGTTTAAAACCTGAAGTATATCGCCAAACCACCCGCTGCGGTGAGCTGGAACAGGTTTTAGCCGGAATTGAAGCAGCTCTCGCCCTTGGATTGCACCCGGTTAAGATCAATATCGTCCTGATGAAAGGTATAAATGACAACGAAGTGATGGATTTTATCAGGCTGACCTTAGAAAAACCGCTGCATGTCCGCTTTATTGAATACATGCCGATTGGCGATCACGATCAGAAATACCTTGACCATTACCTGCCCCTCACTTTTGTCGAAGAAACCGCATTAAATGCCGGATTGCCGTTATCTCCCGCTCCGCTTCCCGGTGGAGCCGGACCGGCTGAATCTTATACGATCAAAGGCGGCAGAGGAACCATCGGCCTGATTCACCCGATTAGCAGGCATTTCTGTGATAAATGCAACCGGCTGCGTCTGACTGCGGAGGGTAACCTGAAAGCCTGCCTATATTGGCAGGACGAGTATTCGGTTAAACCGGTCATCAACGACCACGATGCCTTAAAAGAGTTGATCAAAACGGTTTTGAGCGGTAAGCCGGTCGAACATCAGATGGCTGCCGACGGTTCCTGCGGATCCATTAAGCCGGGCGCCATGCGCACTATGTCCAAAACGGGAGGTTAATCAGATGACCCCGGTGGTTATAAATTTGGTGGCCGCTCAATCAGACACCGGTAAGACCACGGTGATTGAAAAACTGCTGCCCGAACTAAAACTAAGAGGACTGCGGGTTGCCGCCCTTAAGGGAAACCTGCATCATCATGATCTCGACCTGCCCGGTAAGGACAGCTGGCGTTATGCCCAGGCAGGTGCCGAAGTAGCCGGCTTTACTACTCCCAACGGATTTCTGCTGCATGGTAAATCTGAACTGGCCAGCGGGGTTGATCAGGCCGCCGGTCTGCTTCGCGACTTGGACCTGATTGTCATCGAGGGTCATAAAAAAAGCGCTAATCCTAAGATTGAAATAGTCCGCAGTGCGATTAGCACGCAGCCGCTTTTGCCGGAGAATACCGTGGCGCTATTCAGCGATCTTAAAAATATCCCGTCTGAACTGCCTATCATTGACTTAAACGACCCACAAGCCCAGGCTGACTTAATAATTAGCCTTTTCTTTCCGGACAGGAGGGGAAATAACATGCATAACAATGAATTAACTCACTTTGATCAATCCGGCAGGCCTCGAATGGTTGATGTTTCGGCGAAAGAAATGAGCTTGCGCGAAGCCTATGCCCGCGGTGAAATTTTGATGACTGCCGGGACTCTACAAAAGATCAGATCCGGTCAAATGGCCAAAGGGGATGTTCTGGCTGTAGCCCAGGTAGCGGCTGTGCAGGCAGTTAAAGAAACCGGACGCCTGATCCCGATGGCTCATCCACTCGGTATTTCCGGGGTCGAGGTTGATTTTAATCTAATCGACCAGCCCGAACCCAAAATTGAGATTGGGGTCCGGGTTAAATTAACCGGTCAGACCGGGGTGGAAATGGAAGCGCTGACCGGAGTAAGCGTTGCCGCTTTAACCATTTACGATATGTGCAAAGCAGTTGATAAAAAGATGATTATCGGCAATATACGGTTGCTGGAGAAGAAGGGAGGACGCTCAGGGCACTACCGCCGGGAGCAGATCTAATGGCTGAAATAATCGCAGTTTGCACCAGTGCCAAAAAAGGCGAACGCAAATCTAACGTAGGCGAAGCGCTGCTTTTAAAGAATTTAGGGCTCGAAAACGATGCCCATGCCGGTTTCGCCCATCGTCAGGTCAGTCTATTGGCTGAAGAGAGCATTGCAAAGATGATCGAAAAGGGACTGGATGTTGGGCCGGGTGATTTTGCTGAAAACCTGACCACCAGGGGTATCGACCTCGTCAGCCTGCCGGTAGGTACCCGGCTGCAGGCCGGCAATAAAGCAATTTTACGGGTGACTCAAATCGGCAAGGAATGCCACAACCGCTGTGCAATCTATTACCAGGCCGGCGATTGTGTGATGCCGCGTGAGGGCATTTTTGCTGAAGTATTGCTTGAGGGAAAGGTCAAGGTTGGCGACCCGCTTGAAATCCGACCTGCTTACCGCTTCGGCGTAATCACTGCCAGTGATAAGGGATCTTGCGGTGAGCGTGAAGATTTAAGCGGTCCGGCAATCGCAGAAATCCTGCTACCATGGGGTGATGTGGTTGAATCCGTTATTGTTCCCGATGAAAAGAATCAACTGGCTACGACCATGAGAGCCATGGTCCAAAAGGAACTGGATGCTGTATTTACAACTGGCGGCACCGGTATGAGCCCCCGTGATGTTACTCCTGAAGCGACATTAGAGGTGGTCGATCGCCTGGTGCCCGGTATAGCCGAGGCTATACGCCGGGAAACTGCGGCAGCGACCCCGAAGGCGATGTTATCCCGGGGGGTCGCCGGGATCAGCGCTAAAACCTTGATCGTCAATTTACCGGGTAGTCCGAAAGCGGTAGCTGAATGCCTGGCAGTATTAACCCCGGTTATTGATCATGCCCTGGAAACGGTAAGCGGGCGCGGGGGAGAATGTGCCAGGCACTAGTCTTTGAGCGCGCTGAGGATCGAACGCAAGCGTTCGCGGTAACCGGCAGTTTCGATAACCGTTCCGGTAACTACGATATCGGCGCCAGCCTGTCTGACACGACGGGCATCTATGGCGGTACGGATTCCACCGCCAACGATCAAAGGTACGTTAATCTCTCTTTTGACAGCCCGGATCATCCCGGCCGGAACCGGTTGCGCAGCTCCGTTACCTGCTTCCAGGTAGACATAGGACATCCCCATATACTGGGCAGTAAGGGCATAACCGATTGCCTGCCAGAAATTATCGCGGGCCACCAAATCAGCCTCACCGATTTCACCCAGTTTCATCCCCGGTTCAACAAGGATAAAGCCGACCGAGAGAACTTCAACGTCAAGTCTTTTTAAAACCGGCGCCACTTTGGCCTGTGTCCCGCTGATAAACTTCGAATTGCGCGAGTTTAGAAGGCTGAGGAATAAAAAAGCATCGAGGTTTAAACTGATCGAGTCGCTTCCTGTCGGGAAAAAGATTACCGGCAAAGAGGATCTCTGCTTAACAAATTCAGCTGTTTCCGATAGCGTGTTCTGGTTAACCCCGGAAGAGCCACCGACAAAAATCAGGTCACTGCCCACTTCCTGGGCTGTTTCGGCTAATCTACCGGCTGCTTCGGGGGCCTGACGAGCCGGATCAATAAGAGTGACATGAACTGCTCCTTCATTTAATTTCTGATCCAGGTATGATTTAATTTTCATGGTTACTACCTTCTCTTATCGCCAAGACATTAACTGCATAAAATATTATCGGCAAGTTCTTCAGGAAACAGTTTCTCCTCCTGTTTTATTACTGATAACTAAGGCTATTATAATTTAGTTTTCCGCGTTTGACAACTTGCCCGCCAGTGCTGTATTAAGCCTATGTTCTAAGGGCATAGAGGTTTTCTGCCGGGTTAACAACCAGCCCCTGCGCAACCAGGTTATTTAAGTGCTTGAGGACCATCTGTTCTTCAAAATAGCGCAGGACTTCCTGCCCGAAATGCCTTCTGTATATATACTTCTTATCGGTCAGCTCTGCCAGGGTCAGCGGCTTCGCTTTCAGGGCTCCCATGATTTTCTGATCACGCCGATCCAGGAATTCTTCGTATCTCGCCAGTTTCCGGTCAATCTCTTTTATCGTCGGGGTGCTGTGACCGGTAGCGATCATCTCCGGTTTTAAAGCCCGAATCTTTTGGATTGAACTCCTAAACTGCCCGGGATCAGAACCGGGATTGCCATACCAGGGACCAAAATCGGTTAAGTCAATGTCGGTGGCAAAAATGAAGCCGTATTTTTCAACCAGGTAACCACAATGACCGGGAGTATGCCCGGGCAGGTGTAATATCTTAACGGTGATTTGACCGGTATCGAGCAAGTCGCCCTCTTCAAGGTAACGATCAATTTTGGTTGGCTTAAATTTAATCTGATTTACGATCTTCCAATAGGCTTCAATATTAAATTGATTCAAACCGCTCAGGCTGTAAAAACCTTCGGCTGTTTCGACCCCGGGGGCATCAGCCCGATGCATGGCAAACCGGGCATCCGCAAAAATATGGTTGCGGGCAACATGATCACGGTGAAAATGGCTCAAAACCACCTGCCTGGTCTTCGGCGCCAGGGCTTCGAGCGCCGGACCAACTCCGGTATCAATCAGCAGACTCTCCTCCCCTTCTATAAACAGGGAATGGGCATATGGGTAGCGCCCGCGATTTTCCCCCTCGACGAACCAGATTCCCGGTCTGATTTCTTTCATCACTAAATCCACTCCTGAGAACTCTGCCAATAATCATGAACATAGCTTACTGGTGTCATAAGTACGAAAAACCCGCTTCACGATTAGTTAACCTATCCCTGAAGCGGGTTCGAACACAAAATAATTTTCAGGAAATTACCGCTTGGAAAACTGAGGTGCGCGGCGGGCTTTCTTCAAGCCGTATTTCTTTCTTTCTTTCATCCGCGGATCGCGGGTTAAGTAGCCATTCTTTTTAAGAGCCGGCCTGTATTCGCCGTCAGCCTGCAACAAAGCGCGGGCTATACCGTGCCTGATAGCTCCGGCCTGGCCGGAGAATCCTCCGCCCTCAACCTTGGCAATTACATCAAAACGGCCATCGGTTTCAGTGGTAACCAGGGGTTGCCTGACAATAAGCTTAAGGGTTTCGAGGCCAAAATACTGATCCATCTCTTTGCCGTTAATCACAATACGACCGCTGCCTGGTAACAGGCGAACCCTTGCTACCGATTCCTTGCGGCGTCCTGTGCCTAAGTATTGTACTTCACTCAAGAGTCAGGACCTCCTTCCGTCTGAACATCAGTCACTTTGCCTTCCCAGGTTTGAGGGTTCTGAGCCTGGTGCGAGTGCTGGTCGTCTCTATATACACGAAGCTTTTTAAGCATCGCCCGCCCCAGTTTATTATGGGGCAGCATCCCGCGTACAGCCATATAAACAGCCTGTTCGGGTTTTTTATCCATCAGTGTGGCATAATCGACCTTTTTCAAACCGCCAGGATAACCGGAATGCCTGTAATAAAATTTTTGCTCCAGCTTACGCCCCGTTAATACGACCTGACCGGCATTCAGAATAACAACATGATCGCCGGTATCCAAATGGGGAGTAAATTCCGGTTTGTGTTTTCCCCTTAATAATCGGGCAGCTTCTGTTGCAATCCTGCCCAATGGGTGTCCCGCGGCATCAATTATATACCAGCGGCGTTTTATTTCATGGGGTTTAGCCATGTATGTAGTCCGCATTTATACCCTCTCCTTTAATCTCATCCGATAAAGCCACAACCTACATTCTAATATACCGAACCAGCCCTGTCAAGGCTGGGGTACGCCTTTTTTTGCTGATCGGATCTGTTAAATATCTTCAAAAATTGCTATTGATTATAAATAACCCCTTCGAGGCATAAACCCCGGGCTGGAGCAGTCGGTCCGACTGCTGCCTGATCAAGTCCTTTTAGCGCTAACTCTGCCCGCCTAATCTCCAGCTCCTTCTTCCCAACCCTGACCAGGGTGCCGGTAATCAGCCGAGCCATGCGATAAAGGAAGCCGCTGCCTTCAAAAAAGATCGTCAGTAATCTTTCTTCCGGCAAATAAACAGGCTGAACCCGCCTGAGGACACGGGTTGTATCGGTTATTGGGCTTCCGGCAGCCCGAAAAGGAGCAAAATCATGTTCACCTTCAAACTTTTTCGCTGCTTCGGCCAGGGCCTCTAGATCCAGGGGATCAGGTAGATGCCAGCTATAGAGGCGTTTTAGAACCTGTGGGTATTGAGCCAAATCGATCGTGTAACTGTATATTTTACCATCTGCATCAAAACGGGCATGAAAAGCTTTGGCTACTTCTCTGGCACCGGTGACTACAATCGCCTCGGGCAAGAGAGAGTTAAGCGCCAGAGGCAGTTTGTCAGTCTCAATCTTAAATGGCGCCAGGTAGTTGGCCGCCTGACCGCGGGCATGGACGCCGGCATCCGTTCTACCTGCACCGGCTATCCTGACCGGCTGTTTGTAGATCACAGCCAGGGCTTTTTCAATTTCTTCCTGGATCGTTCGTGCATTGGCCTGGATTTGAAATCCGCTGTAGCCGGTTCCATCGTAACTGATCCGGATCATGATGTTTTGCATGACTGCTGCCTCACCTAATATATTTAAAATATAAAACCACAACCAGGCTTAACAGGACAATAACCAGAACAAGCCAGTCCCGGGTATTAATATGATCATCTTTCAGCCTGGTACGTCTGGCACCAAGCCTGTAACCGCGAGCTTCCATAGCCAGTGCCAGCTCGTCTGCTCTTCTGAAAGCACTTACGAATAACGGGACAATCAGCGGCACCATATTTTTAGCCTTGCGAAAAACAGAACCTGTTTCAAAATCAGCTCCCCTGGAAACCTGCGCCCGCATTAACCGTTGGCTTTCTTCAATCAATGTCGGTATGAAACGCAGGGCAATGGCCATGATCATCACAACTTCTTCCGTTGGCAGACCTAAGCGGCTGAAAGGTTTTAAAAAATAGCCCAGCCCGTGGGTCAGGGATAGTGGGGTGGTGGTCAGAGTCAACAAGAGCGAAAACAGAACCAGGGTAACCAGGCGGGTTATGACAAAAAGACCTTCCCATAGACCATCGGACTCAATGGTCACTGGCCCTAATCTGAAAAGAACTACCCCGCCCTTGGTAAAAAAGAGGAAGATGATCAGGGCAAAAAGGGCAATATAAAGAATTGGTCTTAGGCCTCTGACAAAATAACTCAGAGGGACCCGCGCCAAAATGATCATTAGCAGCGCAAATGCCAGAATTCCCAGGAGGCCGCTAAACGATTCGAACAGAAACAATATGGCCAGTAAAATGATCAGCACCGGAACCTTAATCCGCGGATTAAGATTATGGATAAACGAGTCTCCCGGCAAGTAGTGGCCGAGGGTTATGCTCCGGCTCATCTTGGATCAGACCTTTTCAGTTTTATAAGCTCATCCCTCGCTTCCCGGAGCGAGTAACAGCTGCAGCTAACCGGCAGGCCTCTGGCTGCCAGTTCGATCATGATTTCTGTAACCTGAGGTAAAGCCAAACCAAGCGCATTTAATTCATCCCGCCTGGCCAGCACCTGATCTGTTGTGCCGAACATCACCTGCCTGCCGCGGTTTAAAACCAGCACATGATCGGCAAGTGCGGCAATCTCGTCTAAGTGGTGAGTAGAAACCAGGATTGTCAAATTTTCTTCACAGTTCAGCCTGGCCAGCAGGGTAAAAAGTTTTTGTTTTCCCTGCGGATCGAGCCCCGCTGCCGGCTCATCTAAAATAAGCACTTCGGGTTCAATAGCAAGAACTGCGGCGAATGCGATTAACCTCTTCTGTCCGGCGCTGAGCTGGAAAGGATGCCTTTTCAGCAAATCTGCCTCTGACAGACCAACCCTGGCCATGGCTTTCGATACTCTCAACTCGACTTCCACTTCATTACAGCCGAGGTTACGGGGAGCAAAAGCTACTTCATCGTATACAGTTTCAGAAAAAAACTGGTCTTCAGGCATCTGGAAGACAAGGCCGACCCTTCTCCTTAAAGCTAACAGCGAATTTTTTTCAGCTCCGATCCGCCGATCTTCAAAATAAACTTCTCCATCCGTTGGCTTAAGCAGGCCATTTAGATGCTGAATGAGTGTGGTTTTTCCCGATCCACTGGGACCGATTAGCAGGGTAAAGCTACCCTTTTCCAGTTTAAAAGAAACCTCGCTGAGTGCTTCGGCGGCAAAAGGGGTTCCCGGCATATAGATATGGGATACTTTATCTGTTCCTATAAACACAGATTCTCTACCAACTCCCGGTTACTTAGGATATTTGGCGGCAAATCAAAACCGTCCTGCCTCAGCAGTTGCGCCAGTTCGGCTGCAACCGTCCCCTGCAGGCCAAGTTTATGCAGCGCATTAAGATCAGTTAATATCTTTTCCGGCTTTCCGTCAGCAACAATCCTGCCTCTCTCAAGGACAACGACCCGATCGGCCAACGCCGCTTCTTCAGGGCTGTGGGTTACGTGAACCACGGCAATTGATTCTCTCTGATTCAGATCACGCACAGTATTCAGCACATCCCGCCGGCCGGCCGGATCGAGCATTGCCGTCGGCTCATCCATCAGGATACAGTCCGGGTGCATGGCTAAAATCCCGGCAATTGCAGTTCTCTGTTTTTCTCCACCAGATAACAGATGCGGTGGATGCTGCAGCAATGCAGAAAGACCGAGCCTTTCCGCGACCTGATCCACCCGTAAACGGATCTCGGCTGTCGGTAAAGCAAGGTTTTCCAACCCGAAGGCGATATCCTCTTCAACGGTAGTTGCGACGATCTGATTGTCGGGGTTTTGAAAAATCATCCCGCAGGTTTGACGGACCTGATCAAGTAAATCTGTTTCAAAGGTGGAAATGCCCTTAACCAAAACCTCTCCTTGTGAGGGAATTAGCAGGGCATTAAAGAGTTTCAGCAATGTCGTTTTTCCGGAGCCGTTTGGTCCGAGAAGAGCAAGGTATTCACCTTTACCTATCTCAAGATCGACACCGGTCAGGGCAGGAGAGCGAATTCCATCCTCTCCTGCATAACTGTAACCAAGCTTTCTTGCTTGAATAATAATTTCAGGTTTTGCAACTGCCATTTTTATTCTGACAGCAGTTCCAGGATTACCATCGGGGCGCTATCGCCCCTGCGGGGCCCGATCGGCACGGTGCGGGTATAACCGCCTTCACGTGCTTCCAGCTTGGGGCCGATCTTTTCAAAAAGCTTGGTAACTACATCTTCGTCCAGCAGGTAAGCTAAGGCCTGGCGGCGGGAGTGCAGATCGCCTCTTTTAGCCAGAGTGACCATCTTTTCGGCAATCGGACGGATTGCCGCAGCTCTTGCTGCTGTAGTCTCGATCTTACCCGCTTTTAAAAATGAAGTAACCAGGCCGCGCAACAGGGCTCGCCTGGGGCCGCTTTTTCGACTCAGCTTCTGGTATGGCATGCTTATTATCCTCCTTGCAGGCTTACTCTCCGCTCTTGTTGAAGCTGAAACCCAGCTCATCAAGCTTATGTTCAACTTCTTCCAGCGATTTCTTGCCCAGGTTGCGTACTTTCATCATTTCGTCTTCGGTCTTGCGAACCAGCTCGCCGACAGTGTTAATCCCAGCCCGTTTCAGGCAGTTGTAAGAACGAACCGAAAGATCAAGCTCTTCGATCGTTAAGTCCATGATCCGCTCTCGTTCCTCTTCATGACGATCAGAAGCGATTTCAACATCATCAACCTGTTCAGTCAGGTTAACAAAAAGGGCGATGTGGGTACTTAATACTTTAGCTGCCAGGCTGATCGCTTCATCCGGCCTGATACTGCCGTCGGTCCAGACTTCAATAGTCAGTTTATCATAGTCAGTTTTCTGACCAACCCTGGTATTCTCAACCTGGTAATTAACTTTACGGATTGGTGAAAACATGGAATCGACAGGAATAACGCCGATTGGCTGCTGTGGCAGCTTATTGCGCTCCGCCGGCACATAACCGCGTCCGTTAACGGCAGTCATCTCCATGTAAAGGCGGCCGTTTTCCTCAAGCGTGCAGATGAGCTGATCTTCATTAAGAATTTCAACATCCGAAGGAATCTTGATGTCTTTGGCTTTAATTGCACCGGCCCGCTCTGTTTCTACTACCAGGGTCTGCGGATCATCGCTGTGAATTTTCAGCGAGATGGCTTTCAGATTAAGAATAATCTCAATGGTATCTTCCAGCACACCCGGCAGATTGGAAAATTCATGCAGGGCACCGTCAAACTTGACATTGGTTATGGCCGCACCCGGCAGTGAGGACAGGAGGATCCGGCGCAGGGCATTACCCAACGTTGTTCCATAGCCTCTCTCCAGGGGCTCTACGACAAAACGTCCGTAATTATTCTGTTCGTCTTTCTCTTCGAGTTCTATTTTCGGCTTTTCAATTTCTATCATAGCTCTTCAGATTTACCCTCCTCGCTTGATATATTGAGGGTTAACAGATTACTTAACGGGAATAAAGTTCAACGATCAGGTGCTCGGTTACCGGCACATCGATTTCTTCACGCTGTGGAATCCTGATCACTTTACCCTGCAATTTTTCATAATCTACTTCCAGCCAGTCCACTATTCCCTGCTGGTCGTGTTCCTCGATAATCTGCTTGAACACCGGCTTAGCCCTGCTTTTCTCGCGCACGGCAACCTCATCGCCGATCCTGGTCAGGAATGAAGGAATATCAACCTTCCGGCCGTTGACCTGAAAATGACCATGATTAATAAGCTGCCTTGCTTCCGAGCGCGACCTGGCCAGTCCCATGCGATAAACTACACTATCCAGACGGCTTTCCAGTAACTGCAGAAGAATTTCACCGGTAACTCCACGACGGCGATCAGCCTCCTTGAAATAGCGACGGAACTGTCTTTCGAACACCCCGTAAATCCGGCGGGCTTTCTGTTTTTCGCGCAGCTGCTGTCCGTATTCGGAAAATTTCTGGCGTCCCTGGCCGTGCTCTCCAGGCGGATAAGCATGGCGAACAACAGCACATTTATCGGTATAACAGCGATCCCCTTTCAGGTAAAGCTTATCTTTTTCTCTGCGGCATAAACGGCATACTGCTTCAGTGTGGCGTCCCATTTTAGTTTAATGTTACACCTCCTTTAAAAATAAATATTAAACTCTCCGCCTCTTTGGTGGGCGGCAGCCATTGTGCGGTATAGGCGTTACATCTTTGATGGCATTGACTTCGAGACCTGTGGCCTGCAGTGAGCGGATCGCCGCTTCACGACCGGCTCCCGGGCCTTTGACAAAGACCTCAACCTGTCTCATGCCGTGCTCCATGGCCACCTTGGCCGCTGCTTCAGCAGCCAGCTGGGCAGCAAACGGCGTCGATTTACGGGAACCCTTGTAACCGACATTACCGGCGCTGGACCAGGAGATGGCATTACCGTCAACATCTGTAATACTGATAAAAGTATTGTTAAAAGTAGACTTAATATGCGCAACTCCGCGCTCAATATTTTTTCTTTCACGCCGCTTGGTGCGGGTAACTTTTTTCTTGACCAATTTTCGCTACTTCCTCCCTTCCTGGCATCTGCTTAGCTCTTACGGCGGACACCAACAGTCTTACGGGGTCCTTTACGGGTGCGGGCGTTATTCTTGGTTTTCTGCCCCCGGACCGGCATCCCGCGACGATGTCTGATGCCGCGATAGCAGCCAATTTCAACTAAACGCTTGATGTTAAGAGCCACTTCCCGCCTTAAATCACCTTCGACAGAATAGTTCTTGTCGATATACTCGCGCAAGCGGCCCAGTTCGTCTTCTGTCAAATCCTTGACCCGCGTATCGGGATTGACCCCGGTATGCTCAAGAATATCACGCGCCCGGTTGCTGCCGATGCCGTAAATATAGCTCAGCGCAACTTCCACTCTCTTGTCACGCGGTAAGTCTACACCTGAAATTCTGGCCAATCGAGTAACACCTCCTTAGTTTTAATGCCCTCCCTGGCGTTAACCCTGACGTTGTTTATGTTTAGGATTCTGGCAGATAATCACAACTCTGCCCTTACGCCTGATGATTTTACATTTCTCGCACATTTTTTTTACTGAGGGCCTCACCTTCATAGCTGATCAGCCTCCTTACTTGTAACGATAGGTAATGCGCCCCCGAGTTAAATCGTAAGGCGATAATTCTACCAACACACGGTCACCCGGCAGGATACGGATAAAGTTCATCCTGATTTTGCCGGATACATGAGCCAAAACCCGGTGTCCATTTTTGAGTTCGACCCTGAACATGGCATTAGGTAACGGTTCTACTACCGTGCCTTCAACTTCAACCACATCTTTTTTCTTGCTCATTCTGACTTTAAACCTCCTTGTCGGGAAAACCCTCAACCGGAACCATTTCTTTCAGTAACCTGATTAAGAGACTGTCGCTGAATTTTTCCGTTCCGTCCTGTTCTCCCAGATCGGCTCTGCGATCATAGTGCTGAAGGTGAGCCTTATTCTTCTTCTTCGGTTTGGCCAGGGTTCGGCTGCGCCCGTCAACCAGGAGCACATTTCGCGAATCCAGCTCCTGAAGAACCAGGTAGTGTTTACCTTTATCCCGTCCGGCCAGAGAACGGACCAGCTGTCCCGGTTTTAGCTCAACCATTGCTTCTCCCCCTTTAACCAAGGTTGGAAGAGGTCAGTACTTCGGGTCCGTTTTCACCCAGTGCCACCGTATGCTCAAAATGAGCGGAAAGGCTACCGTCGGCAGTTACAACTGTCCACTGATCTTCCAGCACCTGTACTTCCCAGGTGCCGATGTTAACCATCGGCTCGATGGCGAGCACTATTCCCGGTTGCAATACGGGGCCGCGTCCCGGCAACCCGAAATTTGGCACCTGCGGCTCTTCATGCATCTCTTCCCCGATCCCATGACCGACGTAGTTACGCACTACCGCTAGGGAGTGCTCCTCAACGTAAGTCTGGACCGCATGAGAAAGATCGGAGAGTCTGGCGCCGGAGCGCATCGCCTCAACAGCCTTCTGCAAAGAGGTTCTGGTAACATCAATCAATTTCCGGGCTTTTTGATCAATCACGCCTACCGGAAAAGTAGCGGCAGCATCGCCGTAGTAGCCTTTGAGGCGAACCCCGACATCAATGCTGATTATATCGCCCTCTTCAAGCCTGCGCAACCCGGGTATGCCATGCACCACCTGTTCATTAACAGAGGTGCAAATCGATGCGGGGAAATTATGGTACCCGAGGAAAGCCGGCTCTGCTTTATGCCTGCGAATCTCTTTTTCAGCAATCTTGTCCAGCATTGCGGTGGTTATGCCGGCTTTGATTACTTTTTCAAGCTCTGCAAGCACCGAGGCAACAATCTTGCCTGCTTCCCTCATTAAACTGATTTCCCGTTTCGATTTTAACTTAATCATAGATAGTCTCTATTTCATGAAGCCGCGATAACTGCGCATCAGCATATGGCTCTCAATCTGTTTAAAGGTTTCAAGCACAACACCGACCACAATAATCAGGCCCGTTCCACCAAAAACAATATTCATGCCGGTAATCCTCTCCAGAACAATCGGGAAGACGGCAATAAAAGCAAGAGAGAATGCTCCGGCTGTCGTCAGTCTTGATGTTACCCGGGCCAGATACTCGGCAGTCGGACGTCCCGGTCGCAGGCCCGGAATAAATCCGCCATACTTCTTGATGTTGCTGGCCACCTGGAACGGATCAAACTGCACCGCGGTGTAGAAATAGGTAAAGAGTATAATCAGGACAATATATAAAACCAGGTTCAGGTTGCTGCCCCATCTAAGCATGTCGGCCAGCCTCTGGGCAATCGGATGCTGTATAAAGCTGACCATCGTCTGCGGAAAACTGAGCAGCACCGAGGCAAAGATTACCGGAATAACCCCGGCCTGGTTTACTTTCATCGGAATGTGCGTTGCCTGACCGCCGTACATCTTCCGGCCGACCACGCGCTTACTATACTGAACATTGATCCGGCGTTGCCCCTGATCGAGGCCGATAATGCCCACTATCAGACCCAGCAGGACCAGGAGAACGACACCGATGATCAGCATGTTGATCTGTCCAAAACGATACTGTTCGGCTGCCATCGCCACCCCGATCGGGAATCCGGCTACGATTCCGGCAAAGATGATCAGCGATATACCGTTGCCAATCCCCTTCTCGGTAATCAGTTCACCCATCCACATCAGGAATGCTGTTCCGGCTGTCATCGAAATGATGATCGTAACATAAGAAAGAACTGTCCTGTCAAGAACCGCTTCGCCGGCAATTAAAGTTGAAAGCCCAAGGGCCTGAATCACGGCAATCACCACCGTTCCGTAACGGGTGATCTGCGATATTTTCTTACGCCCTTCGGGGCCTTCCTGACTCCACTCTTTCAGCTTGGGGATAACGATTGTCAACAGGTTCATGATAATCGAAGCGTTAATATACGGCATAATCCCCAGGGCAAATATAGTAAAGTTCTCCAAGTTGCCGCCGCCGATAATATTGACAAAGCCAAAGATTGTATCCGACTGGAAAAACTCCGCCAGGCGGGAAGGATCAACCCCGGGAACGGGGATAGCCGAACCGACCCGGAAGACCACAAACATGGCCAGGGTAAATAGGATACGTTGTCTTAATTCTTTAATCCGCCATGCAGTGCGTACTGTTTCCAGCAACTTAGATCACCTCTGCCTTCCCACCGGCTGTTTCAATTTTTTCAACCGCTTGCTTACTGAAACGATGAGCTTTGATCTCCAATTTGCGATCCAACTCACCGTTACCTAAAACTTTAAGCGGATCGCGCAAGTTTCTGATTAAACCTGCTTCCAGGAGTATTTCCTGGGTAATAACAGTTCCCGCCTCAAAAGCAGTCAGGTCACTGACATTAACAATGTTCCATCTCTGCTTAAAGATATTGGTAAATCCCCGCTTCGGCAGGCGCTGGAAATAAGGCATCTGTCCACCTTCAAATCCGCGGCGAATGCCGGAACCCGTCCGTGATTTCTGCCCTTTCTGGCCGCGGCCGGCAGTTTTGCCCAGCCCCGAAGACATACCTCTTCCTTTACGTTTAGGCGCTTTACTGGCTCCCTCAGGAGGCCTTAATTCGTGTAAACGCATCGGTTACACCTCCCATAATGCCACGCTTCTAATTACTTGACTTCTTCAACATTAACCAGATAATTTATGGTTTTGGCCATACCCCTGATCGGATCAGTTGCATCGTGGATGACTGTCTGGCCAACTTTCTTCAAACCGAGGGCCTTCACCGTACGGCGATGGCTGGGTTTGCAGGACAGCGGGCTGCGAACAAGGGTTATTGATATTTTCTTTGCCATAACTTTAATTCTCCTTAACCGAGCAGCTTTTCAAGTTCTATTCCGCGCACCGCGCTTACTTCTTCCGCCCGTTTCAGCGATTTCAATCCTTCAATCGTAGCTCCGACAATATTGATCGCATTAGATGAGCCGAGAGATTTGGTGAGGATATCCCGGACTCCGGCCAGTTCCAATACCGCCCGGACCGGACCGCCGGCAATCACACCTGTACCTTCGGAAGCAGGTTTAAGCATAACCCTTCCGGCTCCGAAACGTCCAATAATCGGATGGGTGATGGTTGTCCCGGCCATCGGGACACGGATCAGATTTTTCTTCGCTTCTTCGATCCCTTTACGAATCGCCTCGGGCACTTCACCGGCTTTGCCCATACCAGAACCGACTACTCCGTTCTGATCACCGACTACGACCAGCGCGCTAAAGCTAAACCGACGTCCGCCCTTTACGACCTTGGCAACCCGGTTTACCTGGACGACCTTTTCAACTAACTCCTGTGATGGTTCGATCTTTGACACCCTTGCCATTCCCCCTTTCTAAAAGTTTAACCCGTTCTCGCGGGCGCCTTCCGCCAGCTCTTTAACCCGGCCGTGATAAAGGTATCCACCACGGTCAAATACAACTTCTTTAATCCCTTTATCAACTGCGCGTTGGGCTACTAGAGCTCCTACTTTCCTTGCTGCTTCCTTATTACCCCCGTTAGGGATTTCAGCACGCAGCGTCGGATCAAGGCTGGAGGCGGCAACCAGGGTGTGTCCGGAATGATCATCGATCACCTGGGCATAAATATGTTTGCTGCTGCGGAACACGTTAAGACGCGGGCGCTCCGCAGTGCCGCTGATCTTGTTGCGGACCCTTTGGTGACGCTTTCTCCGGCTGATAAATCGTAAATTTGCCTTATCCATTAAAATTCACCTCCAGGCGACTATTTGCCCGCTTTACCGACTTTCTGGCGGACTGTTTCATTTTCATATCGAATCCCCTTACCCTTGTACGGCTCCGGCGGGAATGTTCTGCGGATCACTGCTGCCAGATTACCGACCTTTTGCTTATCGATACCTTTGACCACAATTTTAGTCGGGCTGGGGACTTCGATTTCCATATCGGTTCCGGGATCGAATTCAACAGGATGAGAATATCCCACGTTGAGAACCAGCTTCTTGCCCTGCAGGGCGGCCTTATAACCGACACCAACCAATTCAAGGTTGCGGCTGAAACCTTCGGTTACACCGACAACCATATTGTCGATCAGGGTGCGGGTCAGACCGTGTAAAGCCCTGTGCGGTGGGCTGTCAGTTGGTCTTTTAACCAGAATCTGGCCATCTTCCCGTTCGATAATCATTTCACGGGGGAGCTCCCGTGATAGCTGCCCTTTCGGGCCTTTAACCGTAATATTGTAACCGTCAATCTGTACATCGACTTTGTCGGGCACGATGACAGGTTTTCTACCGGTTCGAGACATGGCTAAACCTCCTCGCTATGCTACCAGATATAGCATAAAACTTCTCCGCCACTACCCGTTTCACGGGCCTGGCGATCGCTCATCAATCCCTGCGAAGTTGAGATAACTGCTATTCCCAACCCGCCAAGGACCTTGGGCAGTTCATCCTTTTTCACGTAAACCCTTAATCCGGGTTTGCTGATCCTCTTCAGGCCGCTGATTATTCTTTCCTGATTCGGCCCGTATTTCAGATGCAGTCGTAAAATGCCCTGCTTGTTATCTTTGATCAGTTCGTAATCCTTGATGAACCCTTCCTGCTTCATGATCGCCGCGATTGAACGCTTGACGTTCGAAGCAGGGATTTCTACTGATTTATGCCTGACATTATTGGCATTACGCACTCTTGTCAGCATATCGGCAATCGGATCTGTCATCATTGGCAATCACAACCTCCTCTCATTCTTTCATCATCCTACCAGCTGGCTTTTTTGATTCCAGGTATTTTTCCCTCGTTGGCCAGATGACGAAAGCAAAGGCGGCACAGGCCGAATTTACGCAAATAAGCCCTCGGTCGGCCGCAGATATGGCAGCGATTATAATGGCGGACTGAGAATTTTGGCTCTCTTTTGGCCTTGGCGATTAACGATTTCTTGGCCATCCTTTCCCTCCTTAAACTTGCGCGATCGCTTCTGCTTAGGCCGTTTTAAAAGGCAACCCCATCAGGGTCAGAAGTTCGCGGGCTTCTTCATCAGTTCCGGCGGTGGTCACGATAGTAATGTCCATACCGAGAACTTTTTCCACTTGACTGTATTCAATTTCGGGAAAAATCAACTGTTCCTTGATACCGATGGTAAAGTTACCACGGCCGTCAAACGAATGGGGTGATATACCCCGGAAATCCCTGACCCTGGGCAAGGCAATATTAAAAAATTTGTCCAGAAAGTCATACATCCGGATACCGCGCAGGGTAAGTTTACAGCCGATCGGCATCCCTTCACGGACTTTAAAACTGGCCACTGAACGACGCGCCCTGGTTATAACCGGTCGCTGACCGGCAATAATCGAAAGGTCGTTAACCGCTGCATCCAGTATTTTCGGGTTTTCTTTCCCTTCACCCAATCCCATGTTGATCACAACTTTATCGATCCGCGGAGCCTGTAGAATGCTTTTATAGGCAAACCGCTTGACGAGGGCGGGTCTAACTTCTTCAAGATATTTCTGCTTCATTCGTGACATCTTCTCTGCTTTAACCCTCCTTACTTATCCAGCGATTCGCCGCACTTCCGACAGATGCGAACCCGGCGTTCATCAGGAAGAACTTTCTTGGCGATCCGCGACGGTTTGCTGCATGCCGGGCAAATTACCATCACCTTAGACGCCGGCATGGCCGCTTCCATCTCCCTGATTCCACCCTGGGGGACCTTGCGGGTTGGTTTGGCGTGCTTTTTGATCATATTGACACCTTCCACCTTAACCTTGCCCATACGGGGAAAAGTGGCAATGATCTTGCCTTTTTTACCTTTATCTTTCCCGGAGAGAACTAACACCTTATCTCCCCGTCGAACAGACATCTTTTTCACTTCCACCGGTTCTTTGCCACCTCCAAAATGAACCACTAAATCACTTCCGGGGCGAGGGAAACAATTTTCATAAATTCCTTTTCTCTCAGCTCACGGGCAACAGGCCCGAAAATACGGGTCCCGCGCGGATTATTCTGTTCATTGATAATCACTGCTGCATTATCGTCGAAGTGGATATGCGAGCCGTCCTTGCGGTTGAGCCGACTCTTGGTCCGCACGATCACAGCCCTGACCACTTCTCCTTTTTTAACAACTCCACCCGGGGTGGCTTCTTTTACTGAAGCTACAATTAGATCACCGATACGGCCTGATTTGCGCTTCGATCCACCCAAGACCCTGATACAAAGGATCTTTTTGGCTCCCGAGTTGTCAGCTACGTTTAAGATTGTCTCGCTTTGAATCATCTTTGCCTCTCCTTTCATTCCCCTTCCGGCAGGCTATCCGGAGAGAGAATCTACAGCTGCGACCGCTGAACAATCTCCACCAGGCGCCACCTTTTATCCTTGCTAAGCGGCCTGGTTTCCATGATCTTAACGATATCTCCTACTCGGGATTCATTATTCTCATCATGAAACTTAAACTTCTTCGACCGGCGGATGATCTTGCCGTAGAGTGGATGCTTGGTTGTTCTTTCAACCAGAACAACTCTGGTTTTATCCATCTTGTCGCTGACCACCTTGCCGCTGCGAACTTTTCCTTTTACAGTCTGCAAATCGATGGGCCTCCCTTCATCATCAGATTCAGCTAAGGGCCCGTTCCCTGAGCACAGTTTTTACCCGGGCAATGCCGCGGCGGACCTCTTTAATACGCATCACATTTTCCAACTGACCGGTGGCTTCCTGGAAACGCAGGTTGAAAAGCTCCTCTTTCAGGGCTTTTTCTTTTTCTTCCAGCTCCTGCTCATTTAGTTCACGAACCTCTGTTATTTTCATTCGGATACACCACCCGCTTCAGTTCTTTTCACAAACTTGGTCTTGATTGGCAGTTTATTAGCTGCCAGACGCATTGCCTCTTTGGCAATCTCTTCATTAACACCGGCCAGTTCAAACATGATCCGACCCGGCTTGACTACGGCTACCCAGTACTCGGGAGAACCTTTACCTTTACCCATCCTGGTTTCGGCTGGTTTCTCTGTAACCGGTTTATCAGGGAAAATCCGGATCCAAACTTTACCGCCCCTTTTGATAAACCTGGTCATGGCAATACGGGCTGCTTCGATCTGCTGGCTGCTAATCCACGAAGGCTCCAAAGCCATCATGCCGAATTCGCCGAATTGCACTACTGTGCCGCCCTTCGCTTTGCCTTTCATCCGGCCGCGATGCTGACGGCGGAACTTAACCCGCTTAGGCATTAACATTGGTTTCTACCTCCTCCGCAGGTTGTTCTTTACTCGGTTTGGAAGGCAGTATCTCACCTTTGTAGATCCAAACCTTTACGCCGATCCTGCCGTAGGTGGTTTTTGCTTCAGCAAAACCATAATCGATGTCGGCGCGTAGAGTCTGCAGTGGCACGGTTCCTTCGTTATAAGTCTCATTACGAGCCATCTCTGAACCGCCCAGTCTACCGCTGCAGGCAATTTTAATCCCCTGTGCTCCATTGCGCATGGTGCGAAAGACCGCCTGCTTCATCGCTCTCCTGAAGGCGATACGCCTTTCAAGCTGCAAAGCAACGCTTTCGGCCACCAAAAATGCGTCAAGCTCGGGTTTCTTAATTTCAATAATATTTAAGTGTACTTTCTTACCGGACATCTCTTCGAGCGTTTTACGCAAGTTTTCAACACCGGTGCCGCCACGGCCGATAACCATGCCGGGCTTGGCAGTATGGATATTAATACGCAGGTTATTGGCAGCGCGTTCAATCTCGATCCGCGAAACAGAAGCTATAGCCAGGTTTTTCTGGATATAATCCCTGATCTGCAGATCTTCATGCAGCAGTTCCTTATAATTTTTACCGGCAAACCAGCGTGCATCCCAGTCGCGTATTACACCGATTCGAAATCCGATGGGGCTGACTTTTTGTCCCACAACTAGACCCCCTTTCTTTCTTTGACTACAACCGTAATATGGCTGGTCCTTTTTAAAATCAGAAAACGTCTGCCCCTGGCCCGCGGTTGAACACGTTTCAGGGTCGGGCCCTCATCGACATAGGCCTGGTCGATGTATAAGAGACCACGTTTCATTTCCAGGTTATTCTCAGCATTGGCTGCCGCTGATTTTACCACTTTTGCCACTGGTTCTGCAGCGCGGCGGGGAGTGTAGCGCAGGATGCTGATCGCTTCATCTACATCCTTATTGCGAATTAAATTTACTACATCTCTCGCCTTTCGCGGCGCCAGACGCACGTAGCGTGCCTGAGCTCTTGCTTCCATCAAATATCGTGCCTCCTTAAGCCCTACTTCAAAGAGGTAGAGCGTTCGGTATGGTGACCGTGCCCCCTGAATGTCCGGGTTGGGGCAAATTCTCCCAGTTTATGACCGACCATATCTTCACTGATATATATCGGCACATGCCTGCGACCGTCATGAACGGCAATAGTATGACCGACCATATCGGGGAAGATGGTCGAACGGCGGGACCAGGTTTTAATAACCTTTTTATCTCCCTTTTCGTTCATCTGCTCAATTTTCTTCATTAAGCTGGCCTCAATATAGGGGCCTTTTTTCAGTGAACGCGACAATTTATGACTACCTCCCTTTCAGACGAAACCAGAACCTTCTGCCGAACATGGCAGAACCGATCCTGATCGCGGCTACTTCTTACGGCGGCGGATAATGAGCTTATCCGAAGCTTTGTTTTTCTTACGGGTTTTATACCCGAGAGTCGGTTTACCCCAGGGGGTAACCGGTCGTTTTAGCCCAATCGGCGCTCTTCCTTCGCCACCACCGTGGGGATGGTCGCAGGGGTTCATAACCGAACCGCGCACTGTCGGCCTGCGGCCCAGCCAGCGGCTGCGACCGGCTTTGCCGATTGTCAGGTTTTCATGTTCAATATTACCGATCTGACCAACCGTTGCCCGGCAGTCGATCGGAACCAGGCGGAGTTCTCCGGAAGGCAGGCGGATAAAGGCTGTTTCGCCTTCCTTGGCTGCCAGCTGAGCCGCAGCGCCCGCCGAACGGGCTAACTGCCCGCCATGGCCGAGTTTCATTTCAATATTATGGACAAAGGTGCCCGTCGGTATTGAACGAAGCGGCATGGCATTACCCGGCCTTACTTCAACTTTTATCCCCGACACAACGGTTTGACCGACACGCAAGCCCAGGGGGGCCAGAATGTAGCGTTTTTCGCCGTCGCTATAATGAAGCAGGGCAATATTTGCCGTGCGGTTCGGGTCGTATTCAATACCGGCAACTTTTGCCGGAATATCGTCCTTGTTCCTTTTAAAGTCAATAATCCGGTAGGCGCGCTTATGACCCCCGCCCTGGTGACGGACAGTGATTCGACCATAGTTATTGCGACCGGCTTTCTTGCTCAAGGGGGCCAGTAGCGATTTCTCCGGTTCCGTTTTGGTGATCTCTTCAAAAGTCGATACGGTAGCAAACCGCCGCCCCGGCGAAGTGGGTTTAAAACGTTTAACTGCCATTTAATGCTCCCTCCTTCTCTTAGCGGCTTTCAAACAGCTCAATCGGTTTGCTGCCATCGGCCAGTGTAATAACCGCTTTTTTCCAGCTGGGCTGTTTGCCCATCGGATAGCGTCCAAGTCGCTTTCTTTTGCCCTTGAAGTTTGCAGTATTCACTGCCTTAACTTTAACGCCGAAAATCTCTTCCAGGGCACGCTTTATTTCAATCTTATTCGCGCTTTTGGAAACTACGAAAGTGTACTTCAGCTCCTCCATCAGGTCGGAAGACTTCTCACTGATCAAAGGACGAATGATGATATCTCTTGCATCTTTCATCCGCCGAACACCTCCTCGACCTCTTTGAGTGCCGCTTTGCTCATCACCAGATGATCATAGGTCAGCACATCAAGGACATTCAACTGCCTGGCTAAAATAGTTTTTACCCGGGGCAGGTTACGGGCTGCTTTAATCATGTTCAGATCGGGTTGATCACTGACAATCAGGGCCCCATCACTGACATTAAGTTTTTTTAGCAGGCCGGCCATTATTTTTGTCTGCGGTGCATCGAAAACAAACTCATCAACCACAAGCAGTTTGCCTTCATTGACCTTGTCGCTCAACGCAGATTTTAGTGCCGCGCGCCGCATTTTCTTCGGCATCTTCGGATCATAATCCCGCGGCTGCGGACCGAAAGCAACACCGCCGCCAGTCCAGATCGGCGAGTTGGTACTGCCGTGACGTGAACGGCCTGTCCCTTTTTGCGGCCACGGTTTACTGCTGCCGCCTCTGATTTCACCGCGGTCTCTGCTTGATGCTGTGCCGAGACGTTTTCTGGCTGCCTGTGACACTACTGCCTGATGCATTGCAGCCGGTTTTATCGGGGCGGCAAAAATTGCATCCTGTGCTTCGATTTGATCGACCTGTTCGCCGTCTTTATTATAAAGCGATAGTTTTGGCATCTTCAGGGTTTCTCCTTTCTATAGGCTTTCCGTTTACCGGCGTTTAACCGACTCTTTAATTTCTACCAGGCCGCCTCTTGGTCCGGGGACGGAACCCCTGACCAGAATTAGATTCTTAGCGGCGTCAGCTTCAACGACGCGCAGGCTCTGAACTGTACGTCTCCAGCCACCCATGCGTCCTGGCAACCTGCGACCTTTAAAGACCCGAGCCGGAGCAACAGCGCCCAGAGAACCCGGACCACGATGATAATGTGAACCGTGTGTTTTCGGACCCCTGCTGAACCCCATCTTTTTAATTGAACCGGCAAACCCTTTTCCCCGGGCGATAGCGCTGATATCAACGTAATCGCCGGCTGAAAAACAATCTGCCTTGATCTCCTGACCTGACTTGTAAGCAGCCGGATCATCAATCCTGAATTCGCGCAGGTAACGCAGCGGTTTTAGGTTGGCTTTCTGAAAGTGCCCTTTCAGAGGCCGGTTTACCCGCTGCTCCTTCTTATCGATAAAACCAATCTGGATACTGTTGTAGCCGTCTGTTTCCTCATTTTTAACCTGGACCACGCGACAGGGTCCGGCCTCCAAAACGGTTACCGGCATGACACGTCCCTGTTCGTCGTAAATCTGGGTCATTCCAACTTTTTTCGCCAGTATTGCTTTTGTCATTTTCTAATTGCACCTCCCGCCTATCAACTAGAGCTTAATCTCAATGTCCACACCGGCAGGCAAATCAAGCCTCATCAAAGCGTCGATTGTTTTCGGGGTTGGTTCCAGAATGTCAATCAGACGCTTATGAGTGCGCATTTCGAATTGCTCCCGGGAGTCTTTGTATTTATGCGGCGCCCTGATAACTGTATATAAGCTTCTCTCTGTCGGTAAAGGTACCGGCCCGGAAACATCTGCTCCCGTCCGGCGCGCCGTTTCTACTATTTTACCGGCAGACTGGTCCAGTAAATGATGATCAAAGGCTCTTAATCTAATCCTGATTTTTTGACTAGCCATTAATGAATCCTCCTTATCGCCTGATTCAATCAGAGCTGCTCCGTAAAAATTCCCCGGGCAGTAACCCGGCAACCTTCTACTTCATCGCTGGTTTGCTGCATCGCTTACTCTTTGACAGCGGTGACCACTCCGGCGCCGACGGTCCGGCCGCCTTCGCGAATCGCGAAACGCACGCCTTCCTCGATCGCGATCGGGGTGATCAGCTGAATATCCATGTTCACGTTGTCACCGGGCATGACCATCTCCATACCTTCAGGCAGGTTGATATTGCCGGTAACATCGGTGGTGCGGAAGTAGAACTGCGGACGGTAACCCTGGAAAAACGGGGTGTGGCGGCCGCCTTCTTCTTTCTTCAGCACGTAGACTTCGGCTTTAAAGTCAGTGTGCGGCTTGATCGTGCCGGGCTTGGCCAAGACCTGACCCCGCTCTACCGATTCACGGTCTATCCCGCGTAAGAGGACACCAATGTTGTCGCCTGCTTCAGCGTAATCCATCAGCTTGCGGAACATTTCCACACCGGTGGCTACGGTTTTGCGCGGCTTTTCTTCAAAACCGACGATTTCGACTTCATCGCCAACTTTAATCTGGCCTCTTTCCACTCTGCCGGTGACCACGGTGCCGCGGCCGGTAATCGAAAAGACGTCTTCGATCGGCATGGAGAAGGGCTTGTCTTTTTCACGCTCGGGCATCGGAATATAGTTGTCAAGCGCGTCTACTAAGTCCCAGATCGGTTTGCAGCATTCGCAGTCTTTACCACCGCAGCCGCATTCGCCTGCTTTAAGGGCTGAACCGGTAATCACCGGGGTGTCGTCTCCGGGGAATTCATATTCGCTTAAGAGGTCTCTTACTTCCATCTCGACTAATTCTAAGAGTTCAGGGTCGTCCACCATATCGGCTTTGTTCAAAAAGACAATAATATAGGGAACGCCTACCTGACGGGAAAGTAAAATGTGTTCCCGGGTCTGCGGCATCGGGCCGTCCGCAGCCGATACAACCAGGATCGCTCCGTCCATCTGCGCCGCTCCGGTGATCATGTTCTTCACATAGTCAGCGTGCCCGGGGCAGTCTACGTGCGCATAGTGGCGGTTTTCACTTTCATATTCCACGTGCGCTGTCGCAATGGTTATGCCTCTTTCTTTTTCTTCCGGCGCCTTGTCGATCTCGTCAAACGAGGTCTTATTTGCCAGTCCGGCACTCGATAAACATGCTGTCATCGCCGCCGTCAGTGTCGTCTTGCCGTGGTCCACGTGACCAATCGTCCCTACGTTTACGTGCGGCTTCGTCCGCTCAAACTTCTTCTTAGCCAATTAAATTACACCTCCAAAATTAATAAGTAACACTTTGAGTGATTATTTTCTGAGCGATGCTCTGTGGTACCTCTTCGTAACGGTAAAACTCCATATTATAAACTCCGCGGCCCTGGGTGTGCGAACGCAGTTCCGTGGCGTAACCAAATATTTCATTCAGGGGAACAACTCCCCTGACCACCTGCTGACCGCTTTTCATTTCCGTGCCGAGGATCCGGCCGCGCCGTCCGGTAAAATCACCGATAATATCACCCAGATATTCTTCCGGAGCAGATACTTCCACTTTCATTACCGGTTCCAACAGCACCGGCTTAGCCTTGGCAAGCGCTGCTTTCAGGGCTTTGGAAGCAGCAATTTTGAAGGCCAGTTCAGACGAGTCAACCTCATGGTATGAACCGTCTACCAGGGTCGCCTTAATGTCAATAACCGGGTATCCGGCTAGAATGCCGTTAAGAGCCGCTTCTTTCAGACCTGATTCCACTGCGGGAATGAAATCTTTGGGAATAACTCCGCCAACAATTTTACTCTCAAAGGCAAAACCTCCGCCAGGTTCCAGCGGCGAAAGCTCAATTACCACATGGCCGAACTGGCCGCGTCCTCCGGACTGACGGACAAATCGTCCTTCAGCTTTGGTTTCGCTTAAAATTGTTTCCTTATAAGCCACCTGCGGTTTACCGACATTGGCCTGTACCTTAAATTCACGCAGCAGGCGGTCAACGATTATCTCCAGGTGCAGCTCGCCCATACCGGAGATAATTGTCTGCCCCGTATCTTGATCGCTGTGAACCTGGAAAGTAGGATCTTCTTCAGCTAACTGCTGCATGGACAAAGACATTTTATCCTGGTCGGCCTTGGTTTTCGGCTCAATGGCTACCGAGATAACCGGTTCCGGAAACTGAATATTTTCTAAAATGATCGGTTTGTCGAGAGCGCACAGGGTGTCGCCGGTGCTGATCTCTTTCGGCCCGATAATGGCCAGAATGTCGCCAGTCTGAGCCCGGTCGATCTCTTCCCTGAAGTTGGCATGCATCCGGATCAGACGGCTGATGCGTTGTCTTTTCTGGCGAGCGGCATTAAGGACAACTGAGCCCTTCTCCAGGGAACCTGAATAAATGCGGGCAAAAGCCAGTTTACCAACGAATGGATCAACCATGATCTTAAAGACCAATGCCGCGAAGGGAGCATCAACTGCCGGCAGGCGAAAATCCTCTTCCCCGTTATGCGGGTTAAACCCCTTAACCGCGCCGACATCGATTGGTGAAGGCAGGTAATGTACTACAGCATCAAGCAGCGGCTGCACACCTTTATTCTTATATGAAGATCCGCAGAGCACCGGGACCAGGTTGTGATAAATAGTGGCCTTGCGCAAAGCCCGGTAACATTCCTCGGGGCTGATTTTTTCACCATTAAAATACTTTTCCATTACGGTATCGTCATAATCGGCAACCAGTTCAAGGATCTTCTCCCGGTAATCGGCAACCTGTTCTTTCATGGTCTCGGGGATATCAGTTTCCGTGCTGTGCGTCCCCAGATCGTCTTCATAGACAATGGCCCGCTCGGTAATCAGATCAACTACTCCGGAAAACTCGCTTTCCGATCCGATTGGCAGTTGCAGGGGAAGGGCCTGAGCATGGAGTCTTTCCTGCAGCTGGCGTAAAACGTTAAAGAAATCGGCCCCGACCATATCCATCTTGTTGATATAGGCCAAACGCGGGACATGGTAGCGGTCTGCCTGTCGCCATACTGTTTCAGACTGAGGCTCAACCCCACCTTTGGCACAGAAGATAGCAATCATGCCATCCAACACTCTGAGTGAACGTTCAACCTCGACCGTAAAGTCCACGTGTCCGGGTGTATCGATAATATTAATTAAACTTTCTCTCCACCGGCATGATGTAGCAGCGCTGGTAATGGTTATACCGCGTTCCTGCTCCTGAACCATCCAGTCCATGGTTGCATTGCCATCATGAACTTCACCGAGTTTGTGCAGGCGACCGGTGTAAAATAAAATCCGTTCTGTGGTGGTCGTCTTACCGGCATCAATATGAGCGGCAATACCAATATTCCTGATCTGCTCCAACTGTGCTTCCTTGCTCATTTCTTCCCTCCTTTCAAAAGCGAAGATTAGCGGCTGTTAAAATTAAAAACCTTTAAAATCTGCGCCTCTATCTTTAATAATAACTGTTCGCTAAGATCTACCAGCGGTAGTGGGCAAAAGCCTTGTTTGACTCTGCCATCTTGTGCGTATCTTCTTTTTTCTTGATCGATCCGCCCATATTATTGGCGGCATCCATCAGTTCTCCAGCCAGGCGCTGGGCCATGGTTTTTTCACCGCGTGCCCGGGCGAAATTAATAATCCAGCGAATAGCTAAAATGTTTTTACGGTTTGTATTAACTTCAACCGGAACCTGGTAAGTAGCCCCGCCAACCCGGCGCGGCTTAACTTCCAGAACTGGAGAAACATTACGCATCGCGGTTTCAAAAACTTCGTGCGGGTCTTTCCCCATTTTTTCCCGGATGATTTCAAAAGCATCATAAATGATCTCCTGGGCTGTTCCCCGCTGGCCGTCAAACATCAGCTTGTTAACAAACCGGGTCACCAGCTTGCTGTTATAAACTGGATCCGCCAGGATATCTCTTTTTGCAACAGGTCCTTTTCGTGGCATCTTTTTCATCCGCTCCTTACTTATTTACTGCTTCTTCGGCCGCTTTGTGCCGTACTTCGAACGTCCCTGCGACCGGTTTTCAACGCCGGCAGAATCGAGAGCGCCCCGTACCAGGTGATAGCGGACACCGGGCAAGTCTTTAACCCTGCCACCCCTGACCAGAACCACTGAGTGTTCCTGCAGGTTATGCCCGATTCCGGGGATATAGGCAGTCACTTCGACTCCATTGGTCAGGCGGACTCTGGCAATTTTACGTAGGGCAGAGTTCGGTTTCTTCGGTGTAGTGGTCGATACTCTCGTGCATACTCCTCTTTTTTGCGGGGAACGATCGAGGGCCGGTGCAGACGATTTCTTGGTAATCTGCTGGCGGCCTTTCCGCACTAACTGGTTGATTGTCGGCATCAGTCCACCTCCTTTATTCTTCTGTAATGGCAGCTACAGCTGCTTTAACCTTTATTCCACACATTTTGCCTAGCTGCTGCATCGTATCGACATAATGAGGCTTGATGCCATTCGTTTCGCAGATTTGGAGTACCGGTCTTGTTACCTTATCTTCTGCATCCGCAGCCACAAAAACATGGAGAGCTTCTCCCTTTTCAAGGGCTTTAATGGTTTGCTTGGCCCCGACCACTTTCTGCCGGGCGCTGCTGATCAGCTCTTCCAACGGGAAGTTACACCATCCCTTATCTACAAGCTTAATTGAGCACGCCCTTCAGGCGCACCTTAAGATTCTATCACCGTCTGAGAACCTTGTCAATTAAAAGATCCTGATTAATCCTCAAAGATTTCGGGATCTTCTTCAACCCGCTCAGGCCTCTGATCGGCCGCGGCGGCAATTGCTGTTTCTTCGATATCCAAACCTAAATCTACTTCAAGTGCTTCCTCCGGTTCCGCTTCCGGTTCATAACCTTCCGGATGAACCTCGATACTGCGGTAACGGTTCATTCCTGTGCCGGCCGGAATCAGTTTGCCGATGATCACGTTTTCCTTCAAGCCGAGCAGGTGATCCTTACGACCTTTAATCGATGCCTCAGTCAGCACACGGGTTGTCTCCTGGAAGGATGCGGCGGACAGAAACGATTCAGTAGCCAGTGATGTTTTGGTGATTCCGAGCAGGAGCGGACGGGCTAAAGCCGGACGACCTCCTGCCTCTACTGTTCCAGCATTGATTTCTTCAAAAAGGTAGCTGTCCAACATACCTCCGGGCAGAAGATCGGTATCACCGGGATCTTCGACTTTTACTTTCTTCAGCATCTGGCGAACGATAATTTCAATATGTTTATCGTTGATATCGACACCCTGCATCTTGTAAACCCACTGGACCTCTTTTAGGAGGTAGAGCTGGACACCGCGCACCCCTTTAACTTTTAACAGCTCATGGGGGTTAATCGAACCTTCAGTTAGCTCGTCACCGGCGCTGACACTTTCACCGTTCTCAACTTTAATCCGCGCCCCGTAAGGAATAGCATAAACCCGGTTATCGCCATGTTCAGAGGTAATGCGGATTTCACGCTTGTAGCGTGTTTCCAAAACTTCAACCTCGCCGGCAATTTCGGCAATCAGCGATTGGCCTTTTGGTTTGCGCGCTTCAAACAGTTCTTCAACCCTGGGCAGACCCTGGGTGATATCATCCCCGGCTACTCCACCGGTATGAAATGTTCTCATTGTCAACTGGGTACCGGGCTCGCCGATTGACTGAGCAGCTATAATACCCACCGCTTCACCGACATTGACAATATTGCCACTGGCCAGGTCACGGCCGTAACATTTAACACATACCCCGTGACGGGTTTTACAGGTCAGGGCGGAGCGGAAGCGTACTTCGGTTATACCAAGCTCGGCTACCTGGGCAGCCAAATCCTCGGTGATCAAAGTATCTGCTTCAATCAACACTTCGCCGCTTTCAGGATGATAAACCGGTTCCATGGTATAACGGCCAACCAGGCGCACAACCGCATCTACCAGGTCCTCTTCCTTATCAAGAAACTCGCTCAAACCGATTGACTGACCGGTTCCGCAGTCGTCTTCGCGGATGATTACATCCTGCACAACGTCAACCAGACGGCGGGTCAGGTACCCTGAGTTCGCCGTCTTCAAAGCCGTGTCAGCCAAACCCTTACGGGCGCCATGAGTGGAGATAAAGAATTCAATAACGGTCAAGCCTTCGCGGAAATTGGCCTTGATCGGGATATCCATGATGCGGCCGGTCGGGTCAGCCATCAATCCGCGCATACCGGCCAGCTGGGTAATCTGCGATTCATTACCGCGGGCGCCGGAGTGGGCCATCATGTAAATCGGGTTGAGTTCATCAAGGCCGCTCATCAGTGCTTTTGAAACCTCATCTTTGGCCTGGCCCCAGATCTCAATAACCCGGTCATAGCGCTCTTTTTCAGTGATCAGACCGTGAGCATACTGCTGCTCCGTATTGTCAACCTTTTCCTCCGCCAATAAGAGAATCTCCTTTTTCTGCGGCGGGATGACAATATCATCAACCGCAACGGTAACACCGGCCCGCGTAGCGTAGTGAAAGCCCAGCTTTTTAACCTGATCTAAAATCTCCGCGGTCTTGGTATTGCCGTACATCCTGTAACAACGGGCTATCAGCTCGGCGAGAAAATCTTTTTTAATCGCCTTGTAGCGCGGACGTGAAGCTAACAGCTTCTGAGGATCTAAATTTTTAAGCGGTACAAAACTTTCCTCCGGCAGTGAATTGGCAAAGTCGGCATTATTCATATAAGGAAAATCTTTCGGGAAAACATCATTAAAGATTACCTTGCCGACAGTTGTGAGCAAATATTTTTTACGACGCACAAAATCGCGTCCTTTGAAACCTGACACCCGGATTAAAATACGCGCGTGCAGATCGAGGTAACCCAATTCGAAAGCCATAACCGCTTCTTCCGTATCACCGAATACTTTGCCTTCACCGCGTGCCCCGTCTTTTTCCAGGGTCAGGTAGTAACAACCGAGAACCATGTCCTGGGTCGGGGTGGTTACCGGACGACCGTCTTTGGGGTTAAGAATATTATGGGCCGACAGCATCAGCAGGCGCGCTTCAGCCTGGGCTTCAGCCGAAAGTGGCACATGCACAGCCATCTGGTCGCCGTCGAAATCGGCGTTATAGGCAGCACAAACCAGCGGGTGAATCTGAATTGCCCGCCCTTCAACCAGCACCGGCTCAAAAGCCTGAATCCCCAGGCGGTGCAGGGTCGGGGCCCGGTTGAGCAGTACGGGATGATCCTTGATTACCTCTTCGAGCACATCCCATACTTCGGGACGCACTTTTTCAACCATGCGCTTGGCGCTCTTGATATTATGCGCCAGACCTTCCTGGACCAAACGCTTCATCACAAAAGGCTTAAAGAGCTCTAAGGCCATCTCTTTCGGTAATCCGCACTGGTAAAGTTTAAGTTCGGGACCGACCACAATCACGGAACGGCCTGAGTAGTCAACGCGTTTACCAAGCAGGTTCTGGCGAAAGCGGCCTTGTTTTCCCTTGAGCATGTCACTTAAAGATTTTAGCGGGCGGTTTCCCGGACCGGTTACCGGACGGCCGCGCCGGCCGTTGTCGATCAGGGCGTCAACCGCTTCCTGCAGCATTCTCTTTTCGTTCCGGACAATAATATCAGGTGCGCCAAGATCTAACAGCCGCTTTAAACGGTTATTACGGTTAATGACCCGGCGATAGAGATCGTTTAAGTCGGAGGTGGCAAAACGGCCACCGTCGAGCTGCACCATAGGTCGCAGGTCGGGCGGAATCACAGGGATAGCATCAAGGATCATCCAGGTAGGATTGTTGCCTGACTGGCGAAATGCTTCGACCACCTCAAGGCGGCGGATTGCCCTTACTTTTTTCTGGCCGCTGGAACTGAGCAGCTCTTCACGCAGTTCTTCGGCAATCTCGTCCAGATCGAGGCCGGCCAGCAGTTTTTTAACCGCCTCAGCTCCCATTTCAGCTTTAAACCCTTTACCGCTCTTGAACAGCGCCTGGTATTTATCAAAATACTCCCGGTATTCAACCTCGGTTAATAGCTGTTTCTTGCTTAAATAGGTGTCGCCGGGATCAATGACCACGTAGGCTGCAAAGTAAAGGACCTTCTCAAGGGCGCGGGGCGACATGTCCAGTAAAAGCCCCATACGGCTGGGGATGCCCTTGAAATACCAGATATGCGATACCGGGGCGGCCAGTTCAATGTGGCCCATTCTTTCGCGACGAACCTTGGCCCTGGTGACCTCAACCCCACACCGGTCGCAGACTATACCGCGATAGCGAACCCTTTTGTATTTTCCGCAATGGCATTCCCAGTCTTTTTGCGGTCCGAATATTTTTTCGCAGAACAGACCTTCCCGCTCAGGCTTAAGAGTTCGGTAGTTGATCGTCTCCGGTTTCTTAACCTCACCGCGCGACCAGGCTCTAATTTGTTCAGATGACGCCAAACCAATTTTCAGGGCATCAAAATTATTTACATCCAACAACAAGATCTCTCCTTTCGCCAGGGGTTATCCTGTGCTACTAGTAGATACTTTCTTCGTCCTCGTCCAGGTCGCCCAAGTCTTCATACTCTTCTTCCCGAACCCTTTTGGATTTCTTTTTCTTGGCTGAACGCTTAGGCTTCAGCTCGAGCTCTTCTTCGTCCTCATCAACGGCTTCCGCCTCTTCTTCTTCAAGCTCATCTAAAGAAACCTCTTCAACTTCATCTTCATCTATTTCCGCCGGTACCGTCTCAGCAACAAGATCAACCGGCGCTTTATCTTCTTCGTCGTCCTCGACGAGATCGAGTTCTTCAGTTTCTTCTTCACCTTCGTCGTCTTCTTCATCGAGGCATTCCTCATCGTCATCCGCTTCATCAGCTGTACTCAAATCCGGCTTTTCCTCCCGGCGATAGACAAAGCGATCGATATCATCTTCGTCCGACTCCATACCTTCGATGTTTACATCAAGGCGGCGGTAGTCTGAATCATCATCACCTTCCTTGATTTCAACCTCGCCGGTTTCATCGCTGAGCACCCGGACATCTAAGCAGAGGCTCTGCAGTTCCTTGACCAAAACCTTGAAAGATTCCGGCACTCCTGGTTCAGGAATATTTTCTCCCTTGACTATTGCTTCGTAAGTTTTAACCCGGCCGACAACGTCATCGGATTTAACAGTCAGGATTTCCTGCAGGGTATAGGCCGCACCGTATGCTTCAAGAGCCCAGACTTCCATCTCTCCAAACCGCTGCCCGCCAAACTGGGCTTTACCACCCAGCGGCTGCTGGGTTACAAGTGAGTACGGGCCTGTTGAACGGGCATGAATCTTGTCATCGACCAGGTGAGCCAGTTTTAGCATATAGGCATAACCGACGGTTATCGGTTCATCAAACTGTTCTCCTGTCCGGCCGTCGAAGAGAATTGTCTTTCCGTTAGCCGGCAGGGAAGCCTCCTTCAGGCAGTTAAAAACATCTTCCTCGGTCGCGCCGTCAAAAACGGGCGAGGCAATCTTGAGCCCCAGGGTTTTTGAAGCCCAACCAAGGTGCGTTTCCAGCACCTGTCCGATATTCATCCGCGATGGAACTCCAAGCGGGTTAAGCACAATATCAAGCGAGGTGCCGTCAGGCAGAAAAGGCATATCCTCTTCAGGCAATATGCGGGCAATGACCCCTTTGTTGCCGTGCCTGCCGGCCATTTTGTCCCCCTCGGAGATCTTCCGTTTCTGGGCTACATAAACCCTGACCAGTTGATTGACGCCGGGTGACAGTTCATCGCCATCTTCGCGGTTAAAAACCTTCACATCCACGACAATTCCCGATTCACCGTGGGGAATACGCAATGAAGTATCACGCACTTCGCGGGCTTTCTCACCGAAAATAGCTCTCAGTAAGCGTTCTTCGGCAGTCAGCTCGGTTTCGCCTTTCGGGGTGACCTTGCCGACCAGGATATCGCCGGCCCTGACTTCGGCGCCGATGCGGATTATCCCGCGGCCATCTAAGTCTTTTAAGGCTTCCTCCCCGACATTTGGAATATCGCGGGTTATCTCTTCCGGGCCCAACTTGGTATCGCGGGCTTCGGATTCGTATTCTTCAATATGAATCGAGGTGAAAACATCCTCTTTGACCAGTTTTTCGCTGATCAGAATCGCATCCTCGTAGTTGTAACCTTCCCAGGGGATAAAGGCCACCAGCACATTGCGCCCCAGGGCCAGTTCTCCAAAACTGGTGCAGGAACCGTCGGCAATGACCTCACCGGCTTTAACCTGCTGACCGTGGACGACAATTGGATGTTGGTTGATACAGGTACCCTGGTTGGAGCGCTTAAACTTTTGCAGGTAGTATATATCGAGGCCCCGGCCCTGGCTGAAGTCCTGCTGTTCAGCTTCGAAACGTTCACAGGTGCGGCCGTTGATCCTGTAGTTAAGACCATCCGCTTCACCACTGCGCCGCACTACGATTTCACTGCTCGTGACCCGGACCACTTCCCCATCATTTAAGCAGACGGCAACAGCCCCGGAATCAATAGCAGCCTTGTATTCAAGGCCTGTGCCGACCAGGGGTGCTTCAGTCTTAAGCAGGGGAACCGCCTGGCGCTGCATGTTCGCTCCCATCAGGGCGCGGTTTGCATCGTCGTTTTCAAGAAAAGGGATCAGGGCGGTAGCCACGCTGACCAGCTGTTTGGGCGACACATCCATAAAGTCCACTTCGTTTGGATGACGCATAACTGTATCGTAGTAGTAACGGCAGGTAACACGATTGCCGGTAAAATAGCCTTTTTCGTCTAAAAGGGCATTAGCCTGGGCGATTACGAACCGGTCCTCGTCATCGGCGGTCAGGTATACAATTTCTGAAGTAACGCGCCCTTCTTTTTTATCCACCCGCCGGTAAGGAGTTTCCATAAAGCCGTATTCGTTGATCCGGGCATAGGTACCGAGCGATCCGATTAGACCAATGTTCGGGCCTTCAGGGGTCTCGATCGGGCAAACCCGGCCGTAATGGGAATGGTGCACGTCACGGACTTCTGTGCCTGCTCTTTCACGGCTCAAGCCGCCGGGCCCGAGAGCGCTGATTCTTCTCTTGTGGGTAAGCTCGGCCAGCGGGTTGGTTTGATCCATAAACTGGGATAACTGGCTGCTGCCGAAAAACTCTTTAATGGAAGCGATAACCGGGCGGATGTTAATTAAAGCCTGGGGGGTGATCGCCTCGACATCCTGAATGGTCATTCTTTCACGGACCACTCTTTCCATGCGGGAAAGTCCGATTCGGAACTGGTTCTGCAGCAGCTCTCCTACGCTGCGCAGGCGACGGTTACCGAGGTGGTCGATATCATCAACAAAACCGATGCCATCCAAAAGGTTAAAGATGTAGCTGACGGCAGCAACAATATCTTCCCTGACCAGGTGCTTGATATCCATGTCCACAATCCCGTTGCCGATCACCAGGTGAGGGGTTTCGCGGTGCACGATCATCGCCCTGTTAATCCGGTGTTCATCAATAACGCGCGCCGCATCTTCATCAATTACAGTACCGGCAGGATAAAGAAGCTTGCCGCTGACCGGATCTTCCAAATCCGCAGCCAATTCAAAACCGTAGAGGCGGTTGGTCATTGACAATTTCTTATTAGCCTTAAACCGGCCGACACGGGCAAAATCGTACCGCTTTCCATCAAAAAAGAGGGATTCAAAAAGTGATCGGGCATTATCAACATTTAAAGGTTCACCGGGGCGCAGACGCTTGTAAATTTCAAGCAGGGCGCTCTCGATCGAGTCGGTGTGATCCTTTTCAAGCATCTCCGTCAGGCGGGGATTATTATTGAATAAAGTGAGGATCTCTTCATCACTACCGTAACCGATAGCCCGCAGCAAAACCGTAACCGGTATTTTACGGGTCCGATCTACCCTGACGAAGAGAGCGTCACTGATGTCAGTTTCGAACTCGAGCCAGGTGCCCCGGTTGGGGATGATCGTAGCGCTGATCAGTTCCTTGCCGGTGCTGCCCGTTGGATCAGGCTGTTTCTTGAAATAAACGCCCGGTGAACGAACCAGCTGGCTGACGATAACCCGCTCAGCTCCGTTGATAATAAAAGTCCCGTTTTCAGTCATCATTGGAAAGTCACCCATGAAGACTTCCTGCTCTTTGACCTCCCCGGTTTCCTGGTTAATCAGGCGCACCCTGACTTTAAGAGGAACTGCATAGGTAGCATCGCGCTCCTTGCAATCGTCAACCGAATATTTCGGTTCGCCAAGGGTATAATCGAAAAACTCGAGCACCAGGTTTCCGGTAAAATCCTGGATCGGTGAAAAATCATCAAATATTTCTTTCAGTCCCTGGCTTAAAAACCAGTTAAAGGAACTGCGCTGAACCTCAATCAGGTTCGGTAAATCTAAAACTTCGGTGATGCGGGCATAAGATCGACGGCCGCTTTCTACGGCAGTAATACTGCTGGACATTAAAAAAAATCACTCCCCTGGTACCTGGTTTATGATTTAACACTTAAAGAAACAGGCTGATTTAAAGATTCAGCCGTTTGGCTTCTCTAACTCCTGCGGGTATGAAATTATTATGTAGGCGCTGCGAATCACTTCTAAATTTAAACTTAGTGGCAGTACTAGACATCTTAAGATATTATCACAAGCATTTAACGGCGTCAAGCGTTTGGGAAGCAATTTTTATACCAAATTCTTTTTTTAAAAAAGTTTAAAAAGGGAGCGCCTTGACGACGCTCCCTTCAAAATGATCAGCCAAGCAGATTTACTTCAGTTCTACAGAACCGCCGGCTTCTTCGATCTTGGCTTTTGTCGCTTCAGCTTCTTCCTTGTTAACCTTTTCCTGGACAGTGCCCGGAGCGCCGTCTACCAGATCCTTGGCTTCTTTCAGTCCCAGGCCGGTAATTTCACGCACAACTTTAATAACCTGGATCTTCTTCTCGCCGGCTGAAGTAAGAACAACATCAAATTCATCTTTTTCTTCTTCTTCGGCTGCTGCTGCGCCACCGGCCGGTGCGGCGGCAACGGCTACCGGTGCGGCAGCAGTTACGCCAAATTCTTCTTCCATCGCTTTAACCAGTTCGGAGAGTTCAAGAACGGTCATTCCTTTTACCAATTCCATAATTTCGCTAACTTTATTATCGCCTTTTGCCATTATTTTTGATACTCCTTTAAATTAATTTAAGATGTAAATTGTATTCGAATTTAATTCAAGCGCTTTCTTTTTGTAACCGGACCGCATCAACTGTGTAAACCAACTGGCGCAAAGTGCCCTGGAGCACTCCGACCAAACCTGATATTGGTGCCTGGAAACCGCCGACAACCTGCGCCAATAATACTTCGCGCGGTGGGATCTCGCCCAGAGCTTTAATAGCCTGCAGGTCCAGCAACTGCCCCGAGAGCATCCCGCCCTTGATAACCAACGCTTCGTTTTCTTTGGTAAAATCGCTGAAAACTTTTGCTGCCGCAACCGGATCGGCGTTCGAATAAGCGATTGCCGTCGGTCCTTCGAAGAGCGATTCAAGCTGCTCAACCCCGGCAGCTTTGCAAGCCAGGCGGTTAAGGGTATTCTTGGTGATCCGGTATAAACACTCTTCTTTTCTTAAACGTCCCCGCAGATCGTTGATCGCTTTAACATTAAGGCCGCGATAATCGGAAACTATCACCAGTTCAGCTTTTTTTAGTTCTGCGGTAACCTCTTCGAGCATTTTGTTCTTCATATCCTTGGTGATCAATAACTTCACCTCCTTCGCAAACATCTTAAAAATTAAACGGGACTTTCCATTTGAGAAAAGCCCCGCCTAGCAAGCAGTTTCAAAAAGCTGCTGCCATAAGATCCGGTCTGCTTCTCCTGGACAGGCGGCCCGGGTGGGCCATTAAACCTTTTAGTGCCTGGCGTCAATGGAAAGCTCGAATAATATTCAATTGTTGTCTAATAATGCCTAATACTATTACTTTGCATCCGGCCCGGCATTGGTTTTAACTCCCGGACCCATGGTTGAACTGACCGTCACCGATTTAATGTACTGCCCTTTGGCCGCTGTTGGACGGGCTTTAATCAGTGCTTCGATAATCGCATTGAAATTTTCAAGCAGCTGATCGTGGCTGAACGATACTTTACCGATCGGCACATGAACGTTACCGGCTTTTTCAGTGCGGTATTCGACTTTACCGGCCTTGATATCGCTGATTGCTTTCTCAATGTCAAAAGTTACGGTACCGCTTTTCGGGTTGGGCATCAGTCCGCGCGGACCAAGGACTTTACCGAGCTTTCCGACTGACCCCATCATGTCCGGAGTGGCTACGGCTACATCAAAATCGAGCCAGCCTTCCTGGACTTTGGCGACCAAATCATCACCACCGGAAAAATCTGCACCGGCTGCTTCCGCTTCCTTAATCTTCTCACCTTTGGCAAAAACGGCAACCCGCTGGGTTTTACCGGTGCCGTGCGGCAGCACTAATGAGCCGCGAACCTGCTGATCGGCATGCTTGGGGTTAACTCCCAGGCGAACAGCAAGCTCGACTGTTTCATCAAAAGCACGTTTGCTCATTTCCTGTACCAGGCGCAAGGCCTCTGCCGGTTCGTACTTTTGATCGCGGTCGTACTGCTTGCGGGCTTCTTCGTACTTCTTACCTCTTTTTGGCATTTTCAGATAACCTCCCGTGGTCTGCGAGCCTTAAAGCTCTCCCACTTTTTTATGCTAAGCTTTAACCTTCTACGACAATGCCCATGCTGCGGGCTGTGCCTTCGATAATCCTGGCGGCAGCGTCCACATCGTAAGCATTGAGGTCTTCCATCTTCTGCCTGGCAATCTCTTTTACCTTGTCGCGGGATATAGTTGCGACTTTAACCCGGTTAGGCTCACCTGAGGCTTTCTCAAGCCCGACTGCTTTTTTCAGCAGCACAGCTGCCGGCGGGGTTTTGGTAACAAAGGAAAAGGAACGATCTTCGTATACAGTCAGCTCAACAGGGATGATCAACCCCGAGTCCTGAGCTGTCCGTTCGTTAAATTCCTTGCAGAAAGCCATGATATTGACCCCATGCTGACCCAGGGCCGGGCCTACCGGGGGTGCCGGAGTTGCTTTACCGGCCGGTATCTGCAGTTTGGTCATACCGATTATTTTTTTCTTTTTTGCCATTGTTGATTCTACCTCCCGGCTGCAGCTGCTTTACAGCAAGGCCCACAGCGCTGTTAAAATTTAATCACCTGGTGAAACTCAAGCTCCACCGGTGTTTCACGTCCAAACATTGATACAGATACCTTCACGGTTCCTTTTTCACGGTTGATTTCCTCAACCTTGCCTTCAAAATTCTTAAACGGTCCGCTAACCACGCGTACTACCTGCTGCAAATCGAACTCGATGCGCGGCTTGCCTTCAACCACCCCAACTGAACGCAGGATGTGCGTAACTTCTTTTTCACTCAGCGGTACCGGCTTGGATCCGGGCCCGACAAACCCGGTTACCCCGGGTGTATTGCGCACAACATACCAGGAATCGTCATCCATAACCATTTCCACCAAAACATAGCCGGGAAAGACTTTTTTCTCGACGGTACGCTTCTGACCGCTGCGGCTGGTTATTTCTTTCTCGGTCGGGACCATGACCCTAAAAATTTTATCTTTCATATCCATGGAATCAACCCGACGCTCCAGGTTGGTCATGACCCGTTTCTCATAACCGGCATAAGTATGAATGACGTACCAGTCTTTTTTAACTGCGCTCTCTTCGGTCTCGGAGGTCTCGGAATTCTCGGTTCCGGTTTCTAAGACTTCATCGAGGCCATTTTCGTTTCCGGTTTCTGTTTCAGTGTTCATTATTAAAGGAATGCTCAGGCATTCCCAGTCACTCTCCTTACTTTATCGTTGGCCCGGCCGCAGTTAGCGGATAACGAGCTGCAGGATGGCCAGGAAAACTGTGTCAAGGAGCCAAAAAAAGACACCGATTACCAGCACCGCCGACAGCACGATGCCTGTAAAAACACTGAATTCGCGCCTGGTCGGCCAGTTTACTTTTTTCAGTTCGCCCCTGACTTCACTTATGAATTTTCCGATTCGCTTAAAAAAACGCATTTTTTAACCTCACCTCGGTCGCTTGCCTGCCAGCAAATAACTTCAATATAGCGTTAGATATATCGCGGCCAGGATTACTTTGTTTCCTTATGGAGCGTATGAACCTTGCAGCGGCTGCAATACTTCTTCATTTCTATCCGGTCGGGATTATTTTTTTTGTTCTTGCGGGTTGTGTAATTCCGCTCCCGGCATTCACCACAGGCCATATGAACTGTAACGCGCATCTTTTATTCCACCTGCCTCATAAACTCGTAAATATGAATTTATCATAATCTATTCCTGTATGTCAATCAGTTAAACATGTTTAAGGGGCGGGGGATGTAGGCCCGCCCCTAACCTGACAACAGAAAGCTGTCTTTCGCTTACTCTTTGACAGCGGTGACCACTCCGGCGCCGACGGTCCGGCCGCCTTC
>CAYTER010000003.1:0-8711 GCA_964436815.1 uncultured Syntrophomonadaceae bacterium | reverse complement strand
TTACGTGCGGCTTCGTCCGCTCAAACTTCTTCTTAGCCAATTAAATTACACCTCCCGGAATTTAAGGAAAGCGCTCAGGCAATTTTAAACTTTACCCGGCATGACCGGCTGCTTACGCTTACCGGCCGATAAATAAAATGGTGGCGGCGCAGGGATTCGAACCCCGGACTCCGCGGGTATGAACCGCGTGCTCTAGCCAACTGAGCTACGCCGCCGTGGAGCTCACGACCGGGATTGAACCGGTGACCTTATCCTTACCAAGGATACGCTCTACCGACTGAGCTACGTGAGCAGGTAACAGTATCGATCATTTTTATAAGGAAACCGCGGCTGCGATTTCCTTATAATGGTTGCGGGGGCAGGATTTGAACCTGCGGCCTCCGGGTTATGAGCCCGACGAGCTACCAGACTGCTCCACCCCGCGGCGTCAATGGAGCGGGTGATGGGAATCGAACCCACGCGACTAGCTTGGGAAGCTAGGGCTCTGCCATTGAGCTACACCCGCTTTTAAGCGATACTGATTATACACTGGCCTATTTTAAAAGTCAACAGCAGCCGAGGCCAATTATGTATGGTTAGAAAACCCTTGAATCAGGCTAATGCCGGTCAGGTCTTGCGCACTTCGAGATAACGCTCCAGCTTACGTTTGACACGCTGCAGGGCATTATCGATCGATTTAACATGGCGCTGCAGGTCAATCGCGATCTCCTGGTATGATTTCCCCTCCAGGTAGAGAGTGAGCACCTTCCACTCCAGCTCACTTAAAATTTCGCCCATCTTATACTCGATATCGTTGTATTCTTCCCGGTTAATCATCAGCTCTTCCGGATCAGTTATCTTGGTGCCGGAAAGAATGTCAAGCAGGGTGCGGTCGGAATCTTCATCATAGATCGGCTTATTCAGTGAAACGTAGGAATTCAGCGGTATATGTTTTTGCCGGGTGGCTGTTTTAATCGCCGTGATGATCTGGCGGGTAATACATAACTCGGCAAAAGCGCGGAAGGAAGAAAGTTTATCATCGCGGAAATCCCTGATTGCCTTGTAAAGACCGATCATTCCTTCCTGGATGATATCTTCACGATCAGCCCCGATTAAGAAGTAAGAGCGCGCCTTGGCCTTGACAAAATTTTTGTACTTGTTGATCAGGTACTCAAGGGCGATGGTATCGCCGTTTTTAGCCTCCATCACAATATCTTCATCGGTGCGAATTTCAAAGTTGTTGTCGGACTGGCAGGGATACTTCAACTCATGAGCTAAAAAGCTCAATACTATCGCCTCCGTTTGGAAATCTACTGGTGGGATTAGCGTAGGCTTCCCGGTTATTATAACTTAATGCCCTTATAGGGTCAAGTATTTTGCCATAATTTTATGTAACCTTTATCTTTTTTTGCCGGGTAGAGTACCTATAATTTACGCATTTTCTCAAGATTGTCGATCACTGATTGCTGCAGCAGGTCATTGAGCAGGAGCCCCTTTTTTCTGTTCCTGCGGGCCAGGCGTTCCCGGTAAGCTTCCCTTTCTGATACAAGCCTCTCTTTTAAAGCCGGCGCCGAGAGGATCGCAGCCCCTAAGGCGGAAGCCGCCCGCAGTTCGGCAAAATCAGAGGTGGCCACTTCAACCCGGTATTCCGCCGCCAGGCCGGCAGCCAGCTTTTCGATCATCGTATCAGCGCTTTCACCCGCCTCGGTAAAAACCACTTCAACTCCTGTCAAGTAATCCCAGGCAAAGTGACGGCCATCGAAAACGATAATGATTCTATCCCAGCACCAGGGGTAATAAGCCGAAAGCGAAGATATCAGCTGGTCCCGGGCACTTCCCAAATCCTTTTCCTTGAGCTCTTTGAGGTTTTCCCAGGCGCCAATGATGTTATAGCCGTCAACAATCAGTACTGAAGCTTTCAGCCCGACCAACCTTCTCTCTGGGCCAGGGCGGCATAGATTAGAACAGCGGCAGCCGTGGAAACATTAAGTGATCCGGCTGCTCCACCCGGCATGGGAATCACCAGGGTCTGGTCGCACCTGCTTCGGAGCAAAGGAGATAAACCTTTGCCCTCGGAGCCGATGACCAGGACCAGGGGACGTCGGTAATCAGCCTGATAATAAGGCTGTTCACCATCGGCTTCCGCACCGTAGAGCCAGAAACCTTCTTCCTTTAGCTTTTCTGCTGTCCGGCTTAAATTGGTTACCCGCGCTACTGAAATTCGTTCCGCTGCTCCGGCTGCAACCTTGCGAACCGCAGCTGTAACAGAAGCAGAACGCCGGTCGGGAATGATCAGGCCATCTAAGCCTGCAGCTTCGGCGGTGCGCATGATAGCGCCTAAGTTCTGAGGATCTTCCAGGTGATCAAGCATCAGTAGAAGGGGATCGGTGCTTTTTTTCAGGGAGGAGGAAATCAGTTGATCAAGGTCTGCGTAACGATAAGGCGGAACCAGGGCAGCCACTGACTGGTTCCCGGGAATAAACCCGGCCAGCTCCTTAAAAGAGCTGTTTGCAAGCCTCTCAAGCGGTATTTTCTTCTCTGCCGCAAGGGCGGAAATCTCGGCGACTATTGCTCCCCTGGAATCTGCCGCTAAAAAGATCCGCCGCGGTTTACTGTACTTGAGGGCGGAGAGCACAGCCTGGCGGCCGCCGATTATTTCATCTTCAGTCAGTTTATCTTTTGGATGCTTCCTTCCTGCCGCCATTTAACCCCCCGTTTCCTGCCCGTCATAAAATTTCTGCAGGATTAACATTTGTGAGCATTAAGCAGGTTGACAATCGGAAAATACTGTTCATAAATATGGGCGCCTGAAGAATAGGCCGTAATCGGGCCGTCTTCAACCGGAAACTTAAGCTGCATCAAAATATACTCTTTCAGAAGCTGCAGACCGCCTAAATTCTCGGGAAAACCGACAAAGATATCCCAGGAGCGGAAAAATACGGTCATGTTAAGCTTGCCATCCACGACTTTAAAATCAACAACCCGCAGGCAGGGCGGATCGGCCAGATCGATATTCTCCTGTCCGCCAATATTCATGCAGGCCTGATTGGTTGCCCCTTTTGATCTGTTCAACAGATCGATTACCTTGGGCAGCTGGGGGGCAAGATGCTGACCGTAGGTATAATCTTCCATTTCACACTTGGTATCGGTTGCCAGATACTCGTAGAAGTAGTTTTGGATGCGCTCTTCCGATGTCGGGGCTGGAATGCCGCAGTTTTCCGGAAGCCAGACTGCCAGCGGGCGGGTGTAGGGCTCCTCGATCACTACAGCCAGGTGAGCCAACTGTTTACGAAGCTGTCCCTCGTAGCTGCCTTTCTTGATCCGGTAACTGTACCCGTAACGGGCGCAATTCCAGAGTACCATTCTCCAAGCGGACTCGATCGTTCTTTCCCTGATATAAGCCATAGCTTCACCTCATTTTAGCTGATCTTGCGGGAAACCTTGTCTAGAAAGAGTTTTATTGATCTTTTCGTTTCCAGCGGGTGCCGTGAGGGGTATCTTCCAGAATAATCCCCTGATCTGCCAGTTCATCTCTAATCTGATCCGATGTTGCCCAGTCTTTTTTCGCCCTGGCTTCATCGCGCCTTGCCAGAAGAGCATTAATTTGCTCGTCTAAATCCTGCGGTACTGAGAGATCCAGTATTTCAAAGATAGCGTTAAACTCAAGGTAAAACTGCATCACATCTTCTAACAGTTTTTTATGATAAGGATAGTTTTCTTTCAGGTAGATATTGCAGTTGCGGGCCAGATCAAATACGACCCCGAGGGCGTCAGCGGTGTTGAAATCATCATCCATCGCGGCTAGAAAACGTTCTCTGGCCAGCCTAAGCTCTGCCTGAAGTTTTTCTGCGCCGGGACCTGAGCTATCGCCCGCATTAACCGCCGCTGCTGCAAGGTTTTCAGCCATTTCCTGCAGCCGCTGCCTGCCGGAGCGGCTCTGGGCAATCAGGGCAGCGCTAAAATTAAGCGGACTGCGGTAGTGAGCCGAAAGGATCAGAAAGCGTAAATCCAACGGGTCGTGCCTGGCAACCAGTTCACGGACAGTGCGCACATTGCCGAGTGATTTTGACATCTTTTGGGCTTCAATATTAAGGTAACCGGCGTGCAGCCAGTAGCGGGCCAGCGGTCGCCCGTCAGCGCCCCAGGTTTGGGCGATTTCATTCTCATGGTGGGGGAAAATCAGGTCGGCACCCCCGGCATGAATGTCCAGGGTATCATCCATATAATGAGTTGACATGGCCGAACACTCAATATGCCAACCGGGGCGTCCTTCGCCCCAGGGGCTGTTCCAGGAGGGTTCGCCTTCCTTTTTCTGTTTCCAGAGGGCAAAGTCAAGCGGACTGTTTTTCTTCTCGCCCGGCTCCACCCGGGCGCCGGCCAGCAGCTCCTCCTGTTTCTGCTGAGAAAGCTTGCCATAATCGGCAAAACGGGAGGTGTCGTAATAAACATCACCGTCACTCACATAGGCGTAACCGTTATCAAGCAGCTTTTCTATCAGTTCGATAATCTGTTCGATATGCTCCGTAGCGCGAGGCTTGACGTCGGCCGGCAGCACTTTCAGGGCGGCTACATCTTCCTCGTAAGCTTTGATAAACCTTTCAGCCAGCTCACTGACGGAAATGTTCTGCTCGTTAGCCCGGTTGATCATCTTATCGTCAATATCGGTGTAATTCTGAACCAGCTTGACTAAAAAACCGCGGTATTGCAAGTAGCGCCTGATCAGATCGAAAATAATAAAGACGCGGGCATTACCGATGTGAATAAAATCATAGACTGTTGGCCCGCAGACATAAAAAGTAACCTGTGGCGGGGATCCGGGTTTGAATTCTTCCTTGCTGCGGGTGAGGGTGTTATAGATTTTTATCGCCACAGTTGCACGCTCCGTTTTCGATTTCCACCCGATGGCAGCGGAGCTGGTCGATCTGCTCCTGCAGACGGTTAAGCGCTTCGGCTACCGGGTCGGGCATATCGCTGTGATTTAAATTAATGGAAGGAACCTTTTCTCCGTTATAGTATACCACCCGGGCCGGGATGCCGACCACAGTTGAATTAGGCGGAGCTGAGGCAAGCACCACCGAACCGGCGCCAATCCGGCTGTTTTCACCGATTGTAATCGGTCCGAGAACTTTTGCCCCGGTGCCGATTACGACATTGTTCCCGATCGTCGGGTGTCGCTTTCCTTTCTCCTTACCGGTCCCGCCCAGGGTTACTCCCTGATAGATGGTGACATTTGAACCGATCTCCGTGGTTTCACCAATCACCACTCCCATGCCGTGATCAATAAAAAATGAAGACCCGATTGCTGCCCCGGGGTGAATTTCAATCCCGGTGAAAAAGCGCGACAGGTGTGAGATCAGGCGTGGTAATAGAATGAGGCCACGGCGGTAAAAAAAGTGAGCCAGGCGGTGACAGAATAGGGCGTGCAGCCCCGGGTAGCAGAGCAGAACCTCTACAGTGCTTCTGGCTGCCGGGTCGCGATCCTTGACGGCTTGTATATCCTGTTTAATTCTGCTAAACATTGCTACATGCTCCTCATACAGCCTCGTGACCGGCCGGGCAGGGTTTCTCTTCCTTTTCCAACAGAACAACAGCCTGGGCAGCGATTGCCTCGCGGCGTCCGCAAACCCCTAACCCTTCAGTGGTAGTGGCTTTAACAGAAATTCGGCAGCGCGGGATATTAAGCGCTCCGGAGATCGATTCACAAATTTGCTCATTATAAGGGGCCAGGTGCGGCTCCTCGGCAATTACTACAAGATCAGCATTAACAACTTTCCAGCCTTTCTCCTGCAACATCCTGTTAACTTCGTTAAGCAATACAAGGCTTGATATCCCCCGGTAGCGTTCATCGCCTGGTGGAAAATGGCGGCCGATGTCTCCTAAAGCTGCTGCGCCAAGCAGGGCATCAGCCAGGGCATGGAGCAGCACATCGGCATCAGAATGACCATCGAGGCCCAGGTGATGGGCGATCTTCACCCCGCCCAGGATCAAGGGTCTGTCGGCAACCAGGCGGTGAAGGTCAAAACCTGTGCCGATCCTGTTCACTGAATATCCGCTCCTTTCAGGTGCCAGGATGCCATGATCAGATCACCCGGATTGGTAATCTTCAGGTTTTCAGGCTCTCCCTCGACCACGGCTACCGGTTTACCCAGCTTTTCCACTAAAGAGGCATCGTCTGTCGCTGCCCATCCCCTGCCGGCTGCTTCCTGATAAGCCTGTCTGATCAGCGCGGTTTTAAAAACCTGGGGAGTCTGAACCAATCTAAGGTTTTCGCGTAAAGGCGTCCCGATCACCATCTGGTGATCATCAACTTCTTTCACCGTATCGCTTAACCTGATAGCCGGCACCGCAGCCCCAAATTCCTCAGCAGCAGTGAGCAACCTTTCCAGCAACAGTCTTGAAGTCAAAGGTCTGGCTGCGTCGTGGATGCAGACCAGGTCACAGTTACCGGAAAGAACCTGCAGCCCCTTCCACACTGACTCCTGTCTTGTTTTTCCCCCTTCGGTCATTTCAATCTTCGCTAATGAGACGAAGGGTTTCAGCAGTTCCGCGGCACCTTCAATTTCACCGGGAGGAACAACGACAACAATTTGTTCAAAGACAGGGTGTTCCGTAAAAATCGTGACAGAACGAGCCAGCACCGGGATCCCTTCAAGAAGCAGGTACTGCTTGCGGGTGGCATTTTTCATCCGCAGCCCCTCACCGGCAGCTGCCACAAGCGCTCCGATTTTCACCGTTACTTAACCCCGTTTAATTTTTCCGCATCCTGCTTCGGTTTGGCAAAAATCATCCGACCGGCAGCAGTCTGAAGCACGCTGGTAACCAGCACATCTACTGTTTCGCCGATATAGCGGCGGCCGCCTTCGACGACGATCATCGTTCCGTCGTCCAGGTAAGCCACCCCCTGGCCTGTTTCTTTCCCGTCCTTGATGATCTGGGCGGCCATCTCTTCGCCGGGCAGCACTACCGGTTTGACTGCATTGGCCAGTTCGTTGATATTCAGGACTGTAATCCCCTGAAGCTCACAAACTTTATTCAGATTAAAATCGTTGGTGATAATTTTACCGTTAATCTTTTTCGCCAGTTTGACCAGCTTGCTGTCGACCTCGGCAATATCCTCGAAATCTCCTTCATAGATCTGCACTGGTATATCCATCTCTTTTTGGATTTTGTTCAGGACATCAAGCCCGCGGCGGCCGCGGTTGCGCTTGAGCAGATCCGGTGAATCAGCGATATGGCGCAGTTCTTCCAGCACAAACCCGGCAACGACGATTACCCCTTCCAGAAACCCTGTTTTGCAGATATCGACAATTCTGCCGTCGATAATGGCACTGGTGTCAAGGATCTTAAATACTTCATTTTCCCGCCCACCGCTGCGAATGTTGCGGTTAAAAAGGGAAGAAAGAAAAGTAAATTCCTCCTTGCGGTTTAGCACAAAACGAACACCGATAAAGACCAGGAATAGGGTCAAAACTGGTGACAGGAATATACCCACAACCGGCAGCCTGTAAATCGGATAACTCAAAAGCAACCCGATCAACAGGGTGATCAGCAGGCTGAGCACTACCAGAGCGATATCCTGGGTAGGCACTGCTTTAAGCCTGCTGTCTGCCCAAACCACCAGGCGGTAAAAAATATTAATTAAAACAGGAGTAAGAAGATAAAATATAAGTCCGATTAATAATCCACCGACGGCGTAATAACCGATACTGACCGGTGTAAAATAAATTCCCGCCGGGATGTTGATAAAAAAGGTGACAAAAGGCAGTATCACCGCAAAGATGTAAACACCAAGCACCACACCAAACAGGGTGCCAATAATCCTGAGAATCTTGTTGGCCATAATTTTCACCTCCCTTCATTCTGATCTGATCCGCTATCCAGGTAACCGGAACTCTCTACTGCATTCTGAGAGCATAAATAATCGAATAAAAAAATCCCGGGAACTCTTCGGAACATTATAACTTAAAGCTTTCCCCGGAATCAAGGTATAATCCGCGATGGTCGATTATTGTTTATGGAGTGATCATTTTACTTGGGAGCCTGCTCAAAAACTTCATCAAGCACGCTTATCACTTCCGCCTGTTCCAGGTCCTGAACCAGGATCAGTTCACTGATCAGGATTTGGCGGGCAGTTTCGAGCATTTTGCTTTCCCCGGTGGATAAACCTTTCTCCCGTTCCCGAAGCATCAGGTTGCGAACTACCTCGGCCACCTCGTATATATCACCGCTTTTAATCTTCTCCAGATGGTTGCGATAGCGCCGGTTCCAGTTAGCCGACAGCTCAGGCTGATCACCCTTGAGCACGACAAAAACCTGCGGCACTTCATTTTTTTCAATAACTCCGCGCAACCCGACCTGGATAATATTATCGGTGGGAATTAACACTTTCATTTCCCCAAGGGGTAGCTTCATAACATAATACTGCTTGCGCGCACCGAGAATTTCTTTTTCTTCGATTGCCTCAATTATCCCTGCTCCGTGCATCGGGTACACAACCCGGTCTCCTACGCTGAACAATTGATTGCCTCCTTGATAAAAGCCTGTAAATATAGTAACACAGAGCACTTGAGGTGTCAATTAAACAAATAGTTTAACATATCGGAATCAACTTTACAACAGCTAAAAAATTTTTGCCAAATTCAATATAAGCTCTGATTTGAACTGCTTATTCCGGTTGACAGCTTCTGAATTTAAAAAGTATAATGGCGGCAGCAGGGTCCTCCAGATAAAAA
>CAYTER010000002.1:87799-91905 GCA_964436815.1 uncultured Syntrophomonadaceae bacterium | reverse complement strand
GAAGACATATTAAAACATTTATGATATTATGATATAGTAATGTATCAATGACTGTATAGCTACCAGGAGGTCTTGCTGTGTCCAATCGCACAAAAATTATAGTTCTATCACTGGTAATAGTTATGGCAATTGCCGCTTTGCTTGTCCCGCAATTAATTCAGTCCCCCGCGGAAGAGATCGCGGAACCGGGAACGGTTCCTGTATCGGCCGCACCAAACGAAAACCCTTACCAGGATTATCTGGAAGCGCGCCGCGATCAACAACCGGTGGTATTGGAGTTTTACGCCCGCTGGTGAAGCGCCTGCGTGATGATGGAGCCCGTGGTCACGGCCCTCAAACAGCAGTATGCCGGTCAGGTTGTTGTAATAGTTGCCGATCTTGATAACCCGCAAACCCAGATGTTTTTCGAAGAGTTTGATGTTCTCTATATTCCCGCTTTTTTCTTTATCAATGGCGCCGGAGAAGTTGTGGCTGAAGAAGTTGGTACTGTCAGCCTGGAACAGATGTCAGCCAGGGTGGATCTGATCATCGAACAGACGGAAGTTGAGACAGAAGCTGAGACCGGGGTTGAAACAGCAGGAAGCCTGGAGCGGTTTTTCTCGGAGACGATGCCTGCGGTTGTAGGCGAGCGAAGCATGCTTACCTTTCTTCTGGTCTTCCTGGGAGGCATCATTACCAGCATCAGCCCCTGCATTTTATCGATGATCCCCCTGCTGGTCGGTTATATCGGAGGTTACAGCGAAGGTTCCAAGTCTAAGGGTTTTACGCTTTCTTTATCCTTTATTGTCGGCATGTCGTTTACTTTTGCCATTCTCGGGTTCATAGCCGCTTATTTTGGCCGGGTCTTCGGCCAGATCGGGGTAGTCTGGTATTATATTCTGGCTGCAGTAGCCTTGATCATGGGGCTGCAGCTCTTAGGTGTTCTGACCTTTAACCTGCCGGGGCTTAAAAAAATGCCGATCCGCAAAGCAGGAGTGGGGGGCTCGATCTTAATGGGTCTGCTCTTCGGCCTGGTGGCCTCTCCCTGCGCCACCCCGGTTTTGGCGGTGATCATCACCTACGCCGCCTTGCAGGCAGAGCTGCTTTATGGTAGCATCCTGCTTTTTGTTTACGGCCTGGGTCATGGAATTCCACTGCTCGTGGCAGGAACATTTACGGGGATGGCGAAGAATTTACCTAAATTCAGCAAATATACGCAGTATATCAGTTACTTCAGCGGTCTTGTCCTTGTTCTCGCCGGTCTCTACCTGCTTTACTGGGTAAGCCGGTTATAAGCGTTGTTTATAAAGGAGCTGAGAACTGCTCATGGATGTGAATATTCTAATCGGCGGGGCGGCCGGCCAGGGGATGGATACGGTGATGAACCTGCTCGGCAAGGCCCTGGTCAGGGAAGGTTACGGATTAATCTATACCAAGGATTACATGTCGCGGGTGCGGGGAGGGCATAACTTTTCGCGGTTGCGGGTTGCGCCCGGTATACCCTGGACTGCGGTTGAAGCGATTGACATTCTGGTCGCTTTAAACGAAGAAACATATACGATGCACCGCGAAAAGCTGCTGCCGACCGGCCGGGTTATTTACGACCCTGAAATGTTTGGGCTGCCGGCGAGCGAGACCCAAGGTGTACCTGTTGAAATGAACAAGCTGGCGAAAGATGCGGGAGGGGCGATTATGGCCAATACAGTGGCCGTAGGCGCCCTTCTGGTTTTAATCGGTTTGCAGACCGTGACGGTGGAAAAGCTGCTGCAGGAAACTTTTTCAGACAAGGAGGGGGTAGCAGAGCAAAATGTCATCGCTCTTAAAGCCGGTTATGCGGCTGCTGCCAGGAGCTGCAAGGCCTGTTTTACCCTTCCTGCCCGGGGAGAAAAAGGTAGCCGGCTCTTTATCGATGGCAACCAGGTGCTCGGCATGGCTGCGCTGGCTTCGGGGTGCCGGTTTCTATCAGCTTACCCGATGACGCCTTCAACGGGGATCATGAATTATCTGGCGGCTAAAAGCAAGAGCCACCAGGTGGTGGTGGAACAGGCTGAAGATGAAATTGCCGCCATAAATATGGCTTTGGGCGCATCCTACGCCGGGGCCAGGGCGCTGACCTGCACCTCGGGCGGTGGGTTTTCGCTGATGGTGGAAGGCCTATCGCTGGCCGGGATGACTGAAACTCCCATCGTTATTATTCTGGGGATGCGGCCCGGGCCTGCAACAGGCCTGCCAACCCGCAGTGAGCAGGGAGATCTTTATTTTGCCCTGCATGCGGGGCATGGTGAGTTTCCGCGGGCGGTACTCAGCGCCACCTCACACGAAGACGCTTTTTACCGACTGAACAAGGCTTTCGACCTGGCCGATCGTTTTCAGATCCCGGTAATATTTCTCTCGGACCAGAATTTTGCCGATACGCACCGCTCCGTTGAACCCTTCGATTTCAGCCGCCTGAGCTATAACCGCCACCTTGCTGCAGCCGGTGATTTTGAAAAACCGTACCGCCGCTACCACTTTAGTGAAAACGGAATATCACCCCGGATTCTGCCGGGGGTTATTGAAAACGAGGTTGTGCTGGTGGACAGCGATGAACACGATGAAAAAGGCAATATCATCGAAGATGCTGCCACCAGGGTGAAGATGGCCGACAAGCGGCTGAAGAAAATGGCCGCTCTCGCGGAAGAGATGGATGAACCGGATATTTACGGGGATCCGCACCCCGAAAAACTCCTGATCGGCTGGGGATCAACCTACGGGGTAATAAGAGAAGCCGTCGACGCCCTCTCGGCGCTCGGGATAAAAACAGCGATGCTGCATTTTTCCGATCTCTGGCCCCTGCCCCGCAAGCGGCTGATTGAGATGGCGGCGAAAGTTGAGCAGCTATACTGTATTGAAAATAACGCCACCGGGCAGCTGGCTTCTCTGATCCGCAGGGAAACTGGCCTGGTGATCGATCGTCTAGTTTTAAAATACGATGGCAGGCCCTTTATGCCCCATGAAATAGTAGCGGAGGTGGAATAAAGTGAGTAAGGAAAGCAGTTACCTGGTTGGCGAGACTGCCTGGTGCCCGGGCTGCGGCAATTTCGCGATCCGCGAGGCGCTGGCCGATGCCTTATCTGAGCTGGAACTTCCACCGCACCGTATTTTAATCTGCTCCGGGATTGGGCAGGCAGCTAAAATGCCGCACTATATCAAGGCAAACGGTTTTAACGGCCTGCACGGCAGGGCTCTGCCTCCGGCCCTGGGGGCAAAAATTGCCAATAAAGAGCTGACAGTGATTGTTGATTCAGGGGACGGTGACAGCTATGGCGAAGGTGGAAACCATTTTCTTCATAATATCCGCCGCAATCCCGACCTGACTCACCTGATTCATAATAACCAGATTTATGGCCTGACCAAGGGGCAGGCCAGCCCAACCAGCGATATGGGTATGGTTACCGGTGTTCAAACGGAAGGGGTGATCATCCCGGCCCTTAATCCCCTGGCTTTGGCCCTGGCTTTGGGCGCCGGTTTCATAGCGCGCTGTTACGCAGGAGAGAAAGAACATTTAAAAGAAACAATCAAGGAAGCGATCGATTTTCCGGGTTATGCCCTGGTCGATATTTTACAGCCGTGTGTTTCTTTTAATAAGGTGAACACTTACAGTTGGTATAAAAAGAGGGTCTACTTTCCTGAAATTGCCGACAAGGCTGACTGGAACAGGGCTATGGAACTGGCTCGCGAGTGGGGAGATCAGATTCCGCTCGGGATTTTCTATGCCCGGCCCCGGCCGGCATTTGAATCAATGATCAAGTTTTTAGAAGGCGAGCCGCTGGCTTTCAGAAATTTTAATCCGGTTGCTGTTTCTTCTGTTCAGGATGAGTTCAGGTAAAAGTGTTTACTTAAAGCGATATTGGATATATAATACTAAATAATCAGGAAATTTCTCAACAAACGCAAAGGACTGGTTCTTATGTTCGAATGGGAATGCCCGCATTGTCATAAGAAGTTTTACAGTTCCTGTCCTTCCCGTGAAGACAATAACATCAAGTGCTGCTACTGCGGAAAAGAGATGGCGAACCCTCACTATGATAAAGATAGCGAAAAACAAGCCCGTTGATGCAAATGCCCCGCTAATCATGCCCGGGGCA
>CAYTER010000002.1:82520-87699 GCA_964436815.1 uncultured Syntrophomonadaceae bacterium | reverse complement strand
TAAGAAAATCCCGACCGGGCCACGTTCGATAAACGATCCTGCAGCTGTTGAAATAAATTATGATCATCATTCTGTTCCCGCGGTTCACCAGCTGATGAAGCTAACGGCTTTAGTGCGCAGTGATCTGCCTCACATTAACCAGCCGGCTTTAATTTTCGGGGGTTGCCTGGATAAGGTGGTTGACAGCCGCGACCCCGGGTTAATATTGGCTGAGCTTGGTTCAAAAGATAAAAAGCTGGTCTGGCTTGAAAACTCCCAGCATGTAGCGCCGCTTGATTTCGATAAAGATCTAATTCTTAAAGAGATTGTTGCCTTTATAAAAACACTGCCTTAAACTACCTTATTCAGGCAAAAATAAACGGGAGGTTATTGTTTAACCACCCGTTTCTTATTAGTCATCGTTAATCCAGCTTCTGGATTTTTACCAGGCTTGCTTCAAAACTTCGAGCACTTCCTCGGCATCGATCACCATACGCGGATTGTAAATAATCGAAGCATCAGAAAGGGACAGTTCAGCAGCTTCTGCCAGCCCGCTTTCCGGCACGCCGCAGTCGCGCAGCTTTTGGGTCAGGCCGATTTTACCGGTCAATGCCCATACAGCTTCAGCTGCTTTTTTGCCGGCCTCCAGATCATTTAGGCCGTGAGTGTCGAGATTCATTGCCCGGGCAATCAGAGCATAGCGATCAGCGCATTCTTCAAGATTAAAGAGCATTACATGGGGCAGTAAAATCCCGTTAGCCAGGCCGTGCGGCACCCCGAAGAGGGCACCTACCGAGTGAGCGATGGCATGGACCAGGCCAACCTGGGCGTTGCCGAAAGCTACCCCGGCCATGGTAGCGGCCAGCATCTGCTGTCCCCTGGCCAGCAGGTCGTCGCCGTTTTCGACACAGCGCGGCAGGTATTCCACGATCAGGCTGATGGCGTGCAGGGCCATAGCGTCAGCAATCGGCTGAGCCTGCAGGGCGTGAATCCCCTCAACAGCATGGGTCAGCGCATCCATTCCGGTGCCGGCTGTAATCTGGGGCGGCAGTCCGGCTGTCATCGTCGGATCAAGCACGGCAATATTGGGGATCAGATAATAATCAAGCAGGGTTTCCTTGGCGTTTCGTTCTTCGTTTTTAATGACAGCAGCCCAGGTTACTTCACTGCCGGTTCCGGCGGTAGTCGGAACAACGATATGGGGTGTTTGCGGCCTATTAAGCATCTGCACCCCGGAGTAATCCTGCAGTTTTCCGCCTTCGCGCAGCAGAACTGAAATACCTTTGGCGGTGTCAATGACACTGCCTCCCCCGACACTGACCAGAATATCAGTACCCTTTTCCCGGGCAAAGTCTGCTGCTGCATTGACCAGGTTAAAGCCTGAATCCTGGACACAGCCGTCAAAGATCCCTGTAAACCTGGGTCCTAAGGCTTCTTTGATCCGCTCGGTCAGCCCCGCTTTAACGATTCCCTGATCGGTGACGATCAGCGCTCTTGTGCCTCCGAGATTATCCACCTCGAGGCCGATATCCTTAACGCTGTTTTCACCGAAAATTATCTTGGTCGGGTTGTTATATTCAAAGGACAGATCGCGATCATAGCTCAAGACAAGCACCTCATTTTATCAAGTTAATTTAAAATCCAAATTGAGCGCGCAGATCCTTAAACCACTTGATATATTCAGCCCGCTCGCCGTCGCTTAACTCCGACTGAAAACGGGTGTCAATCTGAGCCGCCAGGTCGGTCAGGCGGATCGATGCTTTCACATAACGGACAATGGTCGGCAGAGAGCCTTTCAGCTTGACCTTGCCCTGCATCATGGCCTTGGTTACATCAAGTTCTTTTTTCATTACCGATTGCCAGCGTTCCATTTCGCCGGTCAGGACAAAATCGGCATTGGCTCCGATCTCTTTTGGCACTAATTTGGCAAAGCGGCAGTCACCGTGCCACAGGTCCATGAAAAGATAGAGGTCGTCATCGATGCCGTTAGCCGGATTGGCCAGGATGTGAATGACTACAGAGCCTTCCCAGGTCTTTGCCACTTTCTTGTATTCCTCGTCCTCCTGAACCATTTTTTCAAAGGTTGCTACCCATTCGGGGGTGCCCATGATGTATGGTTTTTCAGCCTTTTTAAATCGCTCTTCAACCATCTCCTGGTAAGCCTTTTCCCACTCATCAGTTCCGTACTTAAGAGTCATGCGCCAACTTCCCCTTTCGAATTAAAATTCTCTAAAATGACAATATATTGACTTTATTATAACTCTTATGACGGTACAGAGAAAGAGTTAAATTTTCACTGCCGCCCTAATCTTAAGGCAAGGCTCTAAAAGTGTTGAAATATTCGGCCGGTCATTGTATAGTGAAATAAATTATGGCGATATTTTGTAAGATATTACTATTCTCACTATTCTCTTAAGATATGGCGGATTCCTTACAAACATTTAATATTTTAGCGGAGGTGTGTCTGGATGCCCGGTTGTCATGGAAAGTTACTCAGGGTTAATTTAAACGACGGTAAAATCACTGAAGAACAGATTCCCGAAAGTATGCATAAGAAATATTTAGGGGGTGCGGGGCTGGCCACAAAATATTTGTGGGATGAAGTGCCAAAAGGCGCTGATCCGCTGGGGCCCGAAAATAAGTTGATTTTTATGGCCGGTTCTTTAACCGGCGTTGTTGCCCCGAGCACCGGCCGTTTCAGCGTTGTAGCTAAATCCCCGCAGACCGGCATCTGGGGGCAGGCTAACTCAGGCGGGCGCTGGGGTGTTGACTTCAAGAAATGCGGGTACGACGGAATAATATTTGAAGGGGTTTCACCGAAGCCGGTTTACCTGCTGGTTGAAGATGATAAGGCCGAGCTCAAAGATGCCACACACCTCTGGGGCAAAAATGTGCCCGAAACAACCGATACGATCAAAGGCGAAGTTGGCGATAAATTTAACGTGGCCTGTATCGGGCCGGCCGGCGAGAAGCTGGTCAGGTATGCCGCCATTATGAATGATTACGGCCGGGCGGCCGGACGCTGCGGTCTCGGTGCAGTTATGGGCTCGAAAAATCTGAAAGCGGTTGTCGCCAGGGGCACGAAGCAGATTCCGGTCAGTAATCCGGCGGAGTTTAAAGAGCATTCAAAAAAACAGTATGAATTCCTTGATGAATCGCTGCTTAAAATTACGATGCAGGCTTTTGGTACCAGCGCTGTTTTGGATCTGGTTTCGGTGCGCGGCGGTTTTCCAACCCGCAACTGGCAGAAAGGAGTTTTTGAGCTTTCCGACGAGATCAACGGGCCGGCCATCTCGGACAATATTCTCTATAAAAATGTAACCTGTTTTGCCTGTCCCATTGAATGCGGTCGGGGGACGGAGATCAAAAACGGAAAGTATGCCGGGCACAAAGGTGAGGGGCCTGAATATGAAACGGTCGGCACCTTTGGCGGCATGTGCCTGGTCGGTGACCTGGAGGCAATCACCATGGCCGGCTATCTCTGCAACGATTACGGTCTGGATACTATCTCTGCCGGTAATACTATCGCTTTTGCCATGGAGTGCTATGAAAAAGGGATTCTCACTGATGCCGATACCGGTGGGAAACCTCTTAATTTCGGGGATGCCGACCTGATTGTCGACCTGATTCCGCTGATCGCCAACCGCGAAGGAATTGGTGATCTGTTGGCCGAGGGGACTAAAAGAATGGCTGAAAAGCTGGGTCAGGGCAGTGAGCATTTTGCCATGCACGTCAAAGGCCTTGAGCTTCCCGCCTATGACAGCCGCGCCGTGCAGATGACCGGGCTTACCTATGCCACCGCCAACCGCGGCGGCGATCACATGACCGCCTATGTCCAGGGGCCGACTTTCATTGATACGCCTTTTTTGATGGTTGATGACAGTGAAATTAAAGATCCCTTTGTCGCCGATCCCGACGAGGTTTTCATCGCCCGCGATATGGAAGATATGCTGAACACATTTGACTGTGTCGGTGCCTGTAAATTTATGGGCTTATGTCTTGATTACCGGGACTGGGTTCAGATGGTCAACCTGGTTACCGGCTGGGATTTAAGCACTGATGAATATAAAAAGTCAGGCGAAAGGTACTATAACCTGGCCCGTTCATACAGCATCAGGGAGGGGCTGACAGCTGCCGACGACACCCTGCCCGGGCGCCTGCTCGAAGATCCGCTGCCCGATGGCCCGGCCGAGGGCCATGTCAATGAACTTCCGGTATTGCTTGAGAAATATTACAGCCTGCGCGGTTGGGACAAGGCCAGCGGAAAACCGACACCTGAAAAACTAAAGGAACTCGGTTTGGAGGAACTTATCCCGGTGATCTGGGATTGATAGATCTGGGATTGATAAAGGAGGACATTTAACTTGACCGATCCGGCAGAAAAAAGACCCTGGCTGAAAAGTTACCAGCTTGGGCCCTTCAAACTGGCTCACAGCCTGGAACCGTATCCGGAAGAACCGCTGTTTTCGTTTTTAGACCAATCGGCGGAAAGGCATCCACGGGCAACGGCAACTGATTATTTCGGCCAGCGTATCAGCTATGGGGAACTAAAAAATTATGCTGACAGCCTGGCTAATGCCCTCGCCTCTTTTGGCGTAAAGAAAGGTGATAAGGTTGCTTCGATTTTGCCCACCTGCCCCCAATATATCATCGCTACCTTTGGCATTCTTAAAACCGGGGCGACCCATGTGCCCTGCAGCGTGCTGCACAAGGAAAAGGAACTCGAATACGAGATCGGCGAATCGGGTGCTGAAACAGTAATCTGCCTTGAAGAGCAGCTGGAGAGAATTCTCAGTGTTAAACCAAAAACAAAGCTGAAACAGATCATCATTACCGCCTTGACTGATTATACCCCGGCTGAACAGGAGCAAACCGAGGCGGCGGAAGGAATATACCGCTTTAAAACGTTAATCGCCAACCACGAACCGGTGCCGCCGCAGGTTGAAATCAACCCGCGGGAGGATTTGGCCTACCTTGCTTTTACCGGCGGGGCAACCGGGGAACCAAAAGGGGTAATGCTGACCCACTATAACCGCTATGCCAACACTCTGCAGGCCATGCCCTGGGCGATGGCCAAGCTGGAAAAATCGATCCGCGGCAAGGCTTCCACCTGCATTACCGTTCCGCTTTTTCATTCCTATGGCGATGCCTGCGCCCTGTTCTCCGTTTACTGGGGGCTGCGGATGATCCTGATCCAGGA
>CAYTER010000002.1:0-82420 GCA_964436815.1 uncultured Syntrophomonadaceae bacterium | reverse complement strand
AAATACAGTATCGGTTTGCCGCTCCCGGATACCGATGTCAGGCTGGTCGATGTAGAAACCGGCAAAGACAGTCTTCCGGGAGAACCCGGACATATGTATATCAAGGGCCCGCAGATCATGAAAGGTTACTGGCCCGAGGAGGGCAGCGGGCTGATTGACGGCTGGCTGCCAACCGGTGACATTGCCCGCATGGATGAGGACGGTTATTTCTTTCTTGTTGACCGCATCAAGGATATGGCCAATATCTCCGGTTACAAGGTTTATACCAGCACCGTCGATGATGTCCTGCATCAGCATCCTGCCGTATCGATGGCGGCAGCAATCGGCCTGCCGGATCCGGAGCGGGAAGGAAGCGAGCGGATCAAGGCCTTTGTTGTGCTCCTTGATGAATACCGGGGCAAAGTAACTGAAGAAGATCTGATTGAGTTTTGCCGGGATAAAATTGCTTCTTACGCTGTGCCGCGCCAGATCGAGTTCAGGGACAGTCTGCCCCTGACGGTTACGATGAAGATCTTTAAGCGAAAACTGCGCGAGGAAGAAATTCAAAATTTGCAGTAGTAATAGCGTAATAAGTTCATGCGGGGAAGGTAGTTGATTAAATCTTTCCCCGTTTTCTTTTTAGCCTGGTTATCAGGCCAGGGTTTCAATTTAAATTACGGCTTGGAGTGTCTTCAGGTGATCATAGCAGTTAAACCGCACCTTTTCCTGCGCGATATCCTTGGTTTTGCCAGCAGAGAAATATCTTTGCCGGAAGGGGCCAGGATAAAAGAGCTCTTAAATCTTTTACGCAGCGATTATCAGCTGCCTGACCAGTATGAGTTGCCCCGGGGGAACCTGGTGCTTTTTGAAGAGGACCAGCCGGTTGGGATCAGTATGCTGATCAATGGGCGCAATATCAGACAGATGAAAGGTCTGGATACGGTATTAAATAACGGAGATACGATAACCCTTTTCCCCCCGGCTGCGGGCGGGTAAGTTCGCCGGAAAAAGTAAATATAAATTTGAACCGGTCATGGAAAATACGCTAAAATATAATTTGATCAGTAAACACTATTAAAACCATAAAAGAGGATGCTGATGAAAGGTTCACCAAAAACTATTAGGCATTCAGCTGATTTAACGGATAGCCGCGAATGGTACCGCACCATCGCCGAAGATATCCCGGCCCTGGTGACCCGTATATCACCCGATTATTTGATTACTTTTGCCAATGATGCTTACTGTAAATTTATGGGTAAAAGAGTTGAGGAAATTACCAACAACCATCTTTCGAATTTCATTCCAGCCGAGAACTACGAAAAGGTGATCAACCATTTCCAGTCCCTGACCCCGGAAAAATCGATTGCTACTCATGAGCATACCAATATTGCTTTTGATGGATCTGAACGCTGGATTAAATGGACCAACCGGGCCTTGTTCGACAGTGCAGGAAGACTGATCGAATTTCTTTGCATTGGGGAAGATACTACCGACTTTAAAAACGCTTTTTTGCAGCTTAAAGACAGCGAGGCTTTAAAAAGTTCGATCATCGAAGCCAGTCCTGATCTGATTATCTGTCACGATGCGGAAGGCAGATATCTTGATATCCTGAGCAGCAGCGAAGAGCTGCTCTACCTGCCGAAAAAGGATCTGTTAGGCAAAAAAATGGGTGACCTGCTGCCTAAGGATTTGGCTGATCAGATTCTGAAAACGATTCAAAGAGCTTTAACAACGGGTAACTTGCAAACGATGGAGTTTACTTTAAAAACTCCCGGCGGCACCTTCAATTTTGAATCGCGGATTAAGGCAAAAGATCAGAAAGAGGTAATCTGTTTTATCCGCGATATGACAGAGCAGAAAAGAACGGAAAAACAGCTGCGTGAATCTGAAGAACGTTACCGGGATATTCTTGCTTCGATCGAAGAGGGCTATTATGAAGTAGATTTAATGGGTAATGTCAGGTTTTTTAATGATGCTCTTCCGGGGATGATTGGTTATACCCGGGAAGAGTTTATGGGTATGAATTACCGGAAACTATATTCTGATCCGGATACCGTTTTCCAAACTTTTCACCGGGTATTCATTACCGGTCAGCCCGAAACTGGCTTTACCCTGGAAATGATTAAGAAAAACGGTGAGACAGTTTACGGTGAACTTTCGATATCTTTAATCCGTGATAAATCAGGGCGGGTAAACGGTTTCAGAGGGTTGGCCCGCGATATTACGGAGCGGATTAAGTTTGAGCAGAAACTTAAATTTTTAAGTATGCATGATCAGCTAACCGGTTTGTACAACAGGGCATTTTTCGAAGAAGAGCTGTCCAGATTGAGCCAGAGCCGCGAATATCCGATCGCCTTGATCACAGCAGACTTAGACGATCTGAAGCTGATCAATGATTCCCTCGGGCATAACGCCGGGGATCTTTTGCTGAAAGCGGTAGCCGGAATATTAAGAAAATCAATTCGCGGAGAAGATATCCTGGCCCGGGTCGGTGGAGATGAATTTGCTGTCATCCTTTCAAAAACAGATGAAGCTGAAGCAGAGAAAATAGCAGCCCGGATCAGGGAGATGGTTGAAGAATATAATCTGAATCATAAAGAGATGCCTTTAGGGCTTTCGATCGGGGTTGCGGTGGCGGCAAATCGTCATAAATCGCTTCACGAAGTATTTCACCATGCTGATGATTTAATGTATCGGGACAAACTCTATCGCAGCACCAGGGCTCGCAACAAGTCTGTTCAGGCGCTTCTGGCAGCGCTTGATGAACGTGACTATATCACCCAGGGTCATGCCCTGCGGTTGGAGAGCCTCTGCCGGATGATGGGCGAAAGAATTCAACTATCATCCAGACAGTTGGCTGACTTGGCGCTGCTGGCGCAGGTTCATGATTTGGGAAAAGTTGGCATTCCTGATAATATACTGTTCAAAGAGGGTCCTTTAAGCGAAGAAGAATGGGCAATAATGCGCCTCCATCCGGAGAAGGGTTATCGCATTGCGATCACTTCTTCAGATCTATCCAGCGTTGCTGACCTAATCTTAAAGCACCATGAAAAATGGGATGGCAGCGGCTACCCGATTCAGCTCCAGGGGGAGGAGATCCCGGTAGAATGCAGGATTCTCTCTATCATTGACGCTTTTGATGCGATGACTAACGATCGCCCGTACAAAAAGGCTATCAGCAGGGAAGAAGCCCTGGAGGAGATCAAAAAATGTGCCGGTTATCATTTTGATCCGGAGTTGGTTAAGGTTTTTCTCTCCATTATTTAGTGTTGTTTATCCTTAATAAACCGAACGGAAACAGCAGGCCTGCCCCCTTCCGGGACAGGCCTGCCGCATACTCCAATTCATTTTGCTTAAGCGGGTTTACTTGCTCAACTTTCCCAGTGTTTTTTCAAGGCAACTCAAAACAGTATCGATCTGTTCATAAGATATTATTGCCGGCGGCTCAATCCTGATTACCCGGGCATTATTAAGCGTGCCCCCGACCAGAACCCTTTGGTCAAATAGATCTTTAGCCAGCTGGAAGCCGATTTCATCTGAGGGGAATTCCATACCGATTAACAAGCCGCGGCCCCTTACCGCCTGCAGGGCGGTATATTTATCTTTAAATACACTTAGTTTCTCTAAAATATAATTTCCTTTTTCAGCGGCCATTTTCGGTATATCCCACTCAACCGTGTATTTAATAGCCGCAATAGCCGCAGAGCAGCTTAAAGGATTACCGCCGAAGGTTGGGGAGCCGAGGATCCAGGGATTATCAAGCATGTTCTGCCAGAGGTGCTTGCGGGCTACGATGCCGGTAATCGGCATCACTCCACCGCCAAAAGCTTTACCCATGATCAGGATATCCGGAACCACATTAACCTGTTCAACGGCCCAGAGGCTGCCTGTCCTGCCCATTCCGGTCTGGATTTCATCAGTGATTAACAGCACTTCGTAGCGGTCACAAATTTCACGCAAGGCAGGCAGGTAACCATCAGGCGGAACAATTATTCCAGCTTCGCCCTGAATCGGCTCGACAATTACCCCGGCAACAGATTCCCCGACTGCAATCAGGTTACGGATCGCTTTTTCCACCGCTTCGGCATCAGCATACTCAACATGCTGGAATCCGGGAATCAACGGCAGGTAAGGCTTACGGTAAACTCCTTTGCCGGTTGCTGAAACTGCGCCCATTGATTTGCCGTGAAAAGCGTTAACTGTGGAGATGAAGCAGTTCTTGCCTGAGGCCAGGCGGGCCAGCTTGAGCGCCATCTCCACCGCTTCGGCGCCGCCATTGCAGATAAATGAATACTGCAAGTCTCCCGGGGTAATCATTTCAACCAATTTTGAAAGATAACCACGCAGCGGCTCGACCAGTTCCTGGCTGTGCAGGGCATACCTGTTTAGCTGGGCCTGTACTACCTCCAAAACCTTGGGATTACGGTGCCCAAGCATATAAATACCGAAACCGCCAAGGCAGTCTATAAATTCAACTCCATGCGTATCGCGGAAGACGGCTCCTTCATCTTCCCATTCGACAAATGAGTAATCGGAGGAAACAGATTTACGGGCTGACAGTATTGCGGGGTTAACATATTGGGCATAGTTTTCAATAGAGTCGGAAACAACCCTGTTCTTTTCCTCGGAGGTCAGTTCATCCTTGAGAATATAATTTAAAATACGATCGCTTTCCTTGATTACAGCATCCCGATCCATGACTTTTGTTCTCCCTTCAGCTGATAAAAAGATAGTGCTTTATGTTCATGCAAAAATAATGCCAATCAAACTCGCAGATGCGGTTTGTGCTTCCGGCTATGGGAGGACCCTATGTTTATGAAGATCGCTTACCGGAGGAGATTTTCAAGAAAGGAACTATTTAGGTTGATCAGTTATCAATAATGAGAAAGAACCATGAGATCGGTTTACTTTTTGAGAATTATGGGACTGTATGCGCCACTGCTTGAGCCGGGCGCCTGTGATATAATTTACCAGGATAAGCTAATCTTATTCACATTGGGAGGACCCTTACTTTGGCAGAAAAAAAGGTGCCGCTTGAACAAAGACCTGTCGGCAATTACAGAAAACCAAAGCGAAGATCAATCAATGCCGGTTTGATTCTAAAGGGTTTATTGATTGCCCTGATTCTGTTTTTTCTGATTGGTGGCGTGGCAGTTGCGGCAGTTGTGGTTAACTATGTAAATGAAGCTCCCCCCTTTGATCCATCCAGACTGGCGACAGTCGAAACCTCTTACCTTTACGACAGTAATGGCAATGAGATAGCAGCCCTGCATGAAGAGCAGAACAGGGTTGCCGTCGGCTTGAATGAAATTCCCCGCCACGTGCAGGACGCTTTTATTTCGATCGAGGACGAGCGGTTTTTTAATCATTTCGGTTTCGATTTGACCGGCAGCCTGCGAGCGGCTTATGTCAATTTCAAGGCCGGTGAGATCGTTCAGGGAGCCAGCACAATTACCCAGCAGCTCGCCCAGAATGCTTTTCTGACAACGGATAAGACCTATAGAAGAAAAATTCAGGAAATCTGGCTTGCCCTGCAGTTGGAACGCAACTATGGCAAGGAAGAAATCCTGGAAATGTACTTAAACAGGATCTATTTTGGCAACGGAGCCTACGGTGTTGAAGCGGCCGCCCAGACCTATTTTGATAAAAGTGTCGGCAATCTTAGCATCGGGGAGGCGGCAATGCTGGCTGGAGCGGTCCGCTCGCCTAACTATTACAACCCCTTTGACAACCTGCTGGAAGCAGAAGCGCGCATGTGGGTTGTGCTGGCTAACATGGAACGGCTCGGCCTTATTTCGGAACGGCAGCACCGGGAAGCATTGGCGGAGCAGATCAGTTATGCGCTTCCCAAAGATCCTGATTACGCTTACCCTTATTTTGTAGATTACGTTGTTCATCACGAGTTAATCAGGATCTTAAGCGCTATGCCGGCAATCGGAACACGCCATGAAGCCTACCAGGCTATCTATACTGGTGGTTTAAGAGTTTACACTACGCTCGAACCTGATCTCCAGGAACATGTTGAAGGAGTTCTGGCTCGAACTGATCTCTACCCTTCAACGATTTATGTTGATCTGCCCGCAGTGAGGGAGGCTGTAAGTGGTTTGCCGACCGGACGTGACCTGACCAGGGCGCAGATCCAGGAACTGACTCTCGAAGAAGGGGGGGTGGCCCAACCCCAGGCGGCGATTGTAGTCGCTGACCCCGTAACCGGACGGATTAAGGCTCTGGGCGGCGGCCGCAGTTACCGTAAAAAAGTTGATGAAATTTTGCGCTTTACAGTCCTGCGTCAGCCGGGTTCGGCAATCAAGCCTATTATTACCTATGCTCCGGCTTTTAACGAGGGCGTTCTGGCCGGAGCCGGTTCAACACTGGATGATTCCCCTTTTACCGGGCCGCAGGGTTGGCAGCCGAAGAATTTTGATAACCGGTTCAGGGGTATGATATCTGCCCGGGAAGCACTATACTTTTCCTATAATGTTCCGGCTGTTCGTGCTTTTCAGGCCCTGACGCCCAGGGTTGGCGTACATTATGCTCAGCAGATGGGCATTACGAGCTTTGCGCCAGAGGAGATCGACAACCTGAGCCTGACCTTGGGCGGGTTTACCTATGGGGTAAGCGCCATAGAAATGGCCCAGGCCTATGGCGTTCTGGCAAACAGCGGGGTTAAAGTTGATCTGCATACAGTGGAGAAGATCGTAGACAGCAACGGAGTAATTATCTACGAGCAGAAAATTAATCCACAGCAGGTAATCAGCCCCCAGGCTGCTTTTCTTGTCAATGATATTCTCCAGGATTTTGTCCGTAAATATTTAGGCAGGGCCCTGCAGATAGACCGGGCGGTTGCAGCAAAAACCGGAACAACGGAAAACTGGAAAGATGTCTACCTGGTTGCTTACACTCCAAACCTGGTCGCATCCTTCTGGATGGGTTTCGACGAGCCGAAAATGGGGGGTATCCAGCAGGGTTGGCGTTACTCGACCGCTTTTCTGCGGGAAGTTTTTCTGGAGGCTTTTAAGAATCTTGAAATCAGGGATTTCATTCGTCCTGATGGAATTGTCAGGATGGAAGTATGTTCCATATCAGGGCTGCGGCCAAATGAGCTCTGCCGGGCAGCCGGTACAGTTAATACGGATTATTTCATCTCCAGGTATGCGCCTAACCGGATCTGCGATTTCCACGAAGAGCTGCTGCCTTTACCGGATGAAGAGCCCCTGGATCCGTTTCCCGAAGAACCTTTTCCACCGCTGCCTGAACCTGAGGAACCGCCGGATGAAGAGCCACCGCCTCCGGATCCTGAGCCTGAAGTGCCGCCAGGCGAAGATCCTCCACCGCCGGCACCGGATCCTCCGCCAAACTGGTGGGAGCAGTTCGGCAACTAAATATATTAGACAAGCGCCGGGCAATAACCCGGCGCTTTTTTGACACGGCCATAATATTAACAGTTAACTGACAGGGCCGATAGCGGTCATATAAATAGCTGTTTCTTGGACACCGTCAACCTCAATAATTTCATTAACCTCGTCATCGAAAAAGGCGCCGATCTGGCAGGATCCCAAACCGCAGGCCACAGCAGCCAGGGCTGCATTCTGTCCGATATGACCGGCATCTAAGTAGATGTAGCGGTAAGCCCGCTGGTCGTACTTCCATTTTGAACGCTCAACCATGGCGCTCCAGACCAGGTTGAAAGAAGCATCCCTGATCATCCTCTGACTGAGGGCGGCTCGGGCCAGTTCTTCTCCGAAGCTGCCTGGTTTTATTAACACCAGGCTATGATAGGGCACCTGGTAATGGTATACTCCCGGTTCGATCTGATCTACCCGGTTAATTACGCAGTAAGTTTCGATCGGGAAAAGCCCCCCGGCCGAAGGGACAGCGCGAAACTGGTGGTACTCGTTTATCCTGGTAATCCCCTGCACCGCCCATAAGATTTGCGATAGAAGGGTATCTTTTACTGCCGTTGGTGTAAACTTTCTTTCCGAGCGGCGCTGCCGGATAGCGCTGAAGATGGGCGCACCGCCCTCCTGTTCGGGCTTTTCAAGTTCAATCCGCTTTAACCCGGGTGGGTACTTTTTGTAAAGCGGCGGTTTATGCTCCCAGTCGAGAGTCTTACCGGAAAGTTTTTGGCGATCATATTTACTAAGCCTTTGATAATCGTCTCCGTAAGACATTTTTACCACCCCCGCATATGCACATTGTAACATAAGCAGGAATTTTGTTGAAACAATTGAAAGTTTAATAACTACTATGGCATCTATAATCAGGAGGTCGCGAAGGAATATGGAGAAGAAATGTATTAACATTGAAGGATTATTTAAAGCAGGGCCTTATTCACACGCAGTTGAGGCTGGAGGGATGCTGTTTCTCTCGGGAACGGTTCCGGTCGATCCGCAGAGCGGCGAACCGGCCGGTTCCAGCATTAAGGAAGCTACAGCGCGGGTTCTGGAAAACATCAAACTAATTCTTGATTCGGCGGGAAGCAGCCTTGATAAAGTGATCAAGGTAACGGTATTTCTCACCGATATGGGAGATTTTAGCGCAATGAACGAAGTTTACAAGACTTATTTCACAGCCAATGAACCGGCGCGCTCCTGCGTTGCGGTTAAAGAACTGCCTGGTAAATTTCCGGTTGAAATTGAAGTAATAGCCTTAAAATAAAAGCTTCTAAATGAGGGGAGATGAATAGATGGGTATCTGCACCGCTGACCAGTATCGGGAAAGAATGTATAAAATGCGGAAGAATATATACATGGGCGGAGAGCTGATCGGCAGGGATGATCCACGTTTAAAGCCGGGATTGGATTTGATTGCCGAAAGTTATGAGCAGGTCAATGATCCCGCTGTAAAGAACTTAATAACGGCTACTTCCCACCTTACAGGTGAGGAGATTCACCGCCTTTGCCATATCCATCAAAGCTCGGATGATCTGCTTAAAAAGCAAGAGTTAACCCGTCACTTGTGCCGCAAGGCCGGGGGCTGCATTCAGCGCTGTATGGGTATTGACGCCCTTAACGCCATATCGGTGGTGACCAAGGATTGCGATGATGCTTTTGGCACAGAATATTATCAGCGTTTTACTGAGTTTATGAAGTATTTCCAGAAGAATAACCTGGTAGGTAACTGCGCTCAATCCGATGTCAAGGGCGATCGTTCCAAGCGGCCCTTCGAACAGAGCGATCCCGATCTCTACTTAAGAGTGGTCGAAAAGAAAAAAGATGGAATTGTCGTCCGTGGCTGCAAAGCGCATAATTCCAATGCGCCCTTTTCAGATGAGATTGTAGCGGTGCCGACCCGCCTGATGACCGATAAAGATGCCGACTGGGCTGTTGCCTTTGCCATACCGGCGGATACCCCGGGAATCAGGCAGGTGGTGCGTATTACTACTCCACGTGAACGAAAACTGCTTAAAACCAAGCATTTCTTCGGCATGGCCGATTCGATGACCATCTTTGATGATGTTCTTATCCCGTGGGATCGGGTATTTTTATGTGGTGAAACCTATTTTGCCAGCATTTTAGCGATGCTCTTCGCCACCTACCACCGCCATAGTTATACGGGCTGTAAACCGGCCATGACTGACCTGATCCTGGGCGCGGCGGCCCTGGTGGCTGATTACAATGGCGTGGGAGAAGCCTCGCATGTGAAAGATAAACTGTCTGATTTGATTGCCACCGGTGAACTGGTTTATGCTGCCGGTATTGCCGCATCGGTAAAATCTACCCCGGCTAATTCGGGCACTCATATCCCTAATATTATTTACACTAATGTGGGTCGCTATCATGCCGGGGTCAAGCTTTACCACGAGTATGAAACCTTGGCGGATCTGGCTGGCGGGCTGCCGGCTACCCTGCCTTATGAGGAAGAGTTTTTTGCCGATGAAACCAAAGAATTTATGGACAAATATATTATGCGCAGGGATGGAGTTACAGCTGAGGATCAACACCGGCTTTATCGAACCCTATCAGATATGCTTTGCTGCGCCCATGCCGGTGTAGCCCTGGTCGGGGGTTTGCACGGCGGCGGTTCACCGATTATGGAAAGAATTGCCATTCGCAACAATTATGATATCGATTCCTGCAAGCGCCTGATCAAGATGCACTGTGGTATAAAAAGCTGAAAGGAACCGTTCAGATGAATAATTTCAGGGTGATTGTCATTGGTGCCGGTCCGGGAGGGGTAATTCTGGCTCGTGAACTTGCCGGGCAGGGTATCACCGTAGAAATTTACGAGAAAGGCAGCTACGAAGATCTTGGGCACGATTGGTCTGACGCCGTGGAGATCGTTGCGCTTAAGGCAGCCGGACTGCCGATGCCACACCTTGAAGGATTGAACTGGGTCGGTGAACTGGTGAAGGAAGCGCCTGGCGCTCCCGGAATATTTGAGAAACATGCTGTTCCCCGCCTGCTGCTTTGTTCTCCCGGTCTGCTAAACTGTAAAGCAGTGGCATTTAAGATGATCACTACCGATCGCCGCCGTTTAGGGCAGTTACTGGTTGATCAGGCCCTCGAAAAGGGAGCGAAGATCTATTACAGGCAGGAGGGCAAAAAGCTTCTTTACCGGGAAAAGAGCGGTTATGGCCCGGATTCGGTTGAAATTTACGGGGTGAGTGTGACTGACTCAGAAACCGGTGAAGAAAAAGAACTTACAGCAGACCTGGTGGTGGAATCTTCCGGTTTTAAATCTGTGCTGCGCACCAGCCTGCCTCTGTCAACCGGGTTAGCCGATCAGTTTTCAGATGATGACTTTGCCCTGGTTCACAGGGAAGTAAGGCTTTACGATCCGGGCAGCTCAGGGGAAAACGCCGTTCCGGATTATTATCGTTACGGATTCCACAAGGGTTACCAGTGGTCACACATTCATAATGGAGAAACCATCGATATCGGGGCAGGGGTTAAAAATGTTCCGGATAGGCCTGACCCAAAAGCTTTAATTGAAGAATTTATCAGCCGCCATCCCGCAATAAAAAGTGAAAAATTGCGTGGCGGCCGCAGTTTGTGCATTGTCGGCCGGCCGCTGACGAACTTTGTAGCCAAAGGCTTTCTGGTCTTAGGCGATGCTGCTTCAACTTCAGTTCCCACAACCGGTTGTGGAGCCGGTTCGGCGATCCTGTCCGCTCTCTGGTCTGCAGATGAAATTATCAGGGCGGCGCGGGAGGGCGTGATCGATCTGCAGCGGTTGTGGCCGATTAATGCCAGGTTTTTCCGTGCCGGACAGCGCGGCGCATCCTTTGCCGCCCTGACCCCTTTGAGAACGATGCTGCAAACCCTGAACCACGGTGAACTTGATTTTCTTTTTGCCCGTGAACTGCTCGATGCTGAAACACTGGAATACGCAGTTAACGGTAAGTTTAAACTACCCGGCATCGGGAAGAAGCTTCAGGCATTTACCGGTGGGTTGGGAAAACCCAAGCTGTTGCTAAAACTCAACACTGCGGTTACTTCAGCCGCTCAAATCTACAAACATTATCTTGATTATCCTGCTGCCTGGGACTCTGAAAGATACCGGAGCTGGAAAGAAAAGGCTGAACTGCTGCATCTAAAAATTAAAGAAACAGGTGATAATAATTGATGAACTACGATGTAGATTATGTCAGAAAACAATTCCCGGCGCTTGATCTGGAGGTCAATGGCCAGCAGGCAGCTTTTTTTGACGGACCCGGCGGAACACAGGTTCCACAGCGGGTGATTGATGCTATGGTCGATTACCTGATACGCTGCAATGCCAATGCCGGTGGTGGATTTTTAACCAGCAGAAACAGCGATCAGGTGATCAGCGGCGCGCGCCAGGCGCTAGCCGATTTTCTTGGTTGTGATGCCGATGAAGTGGCTTTCGGGCAGAATATGACCACGATGAATTACCAGCTTGCGTTAGCTCTCGGCCGTAAACCGGTCGGCCGCAACGAGATCCTGATTACTGAAATTGATCATGAAGCTAACCGCGGACCCTGGCTGGCGCTGGCCGAACAAGGTTTTACGATCAAGGAAGCGCGGTTCGATCCTGAAAGCTGCACCCTTGATCTCGACGATTTTAAGCAGAAGCTATCGGAAAAAACCCTGATAGCAGCGTTCAGTTATGCCTCAAATGGTATCGGCACAGTCAGCGATGTCCGTCAAATGATTCAGGCGGCCCATCAGGTTGGAGCCCTGACGCTTGTCGATGCGGTTCATTACGCCCTGCATGGCCCGGTCGATGTCCGGGAGCTTGATACAGATTTTTTAATCTGCTCAGCCTATAAATTTTTTGGCCCCCACATCGGGGTATTTTATGGAAAACGCAAACATTTTGAAAATCTGCCGACCTATCGCTTAAGGGTTCAGTCAGAACAGATCCCCTATCGCATTGAGACCGGAACCCTGAACCATGAAGGTATAGCCGGAGCCGGCGAAGCCGTTGAGTTTATTGCCGACCTGGGTAAAAGATTTGGAAATCCTGCTGAAATCGGCAAGTTAAATCCAGACTGGTCCGGACGCCGCTGTAACATCATCGCCGGAATGAAGGCGCTGGAGCTATATGAACAACCGCTTGCCGACAAATTAATCAGCTCCCTGAATGAAATCAAAGGGGTTAGGGTTTACGGCCCGCCTGCCGGTAGCCCGCGCACTTCCACGGTATCTTTTACCATCGAAGGAGTTCATGCGGAAAAGGTTGCAGCAGAACTGGGTGAACAGGGCCTTTTTGTCTGGGATGGCCATTTTTATGCGATCCGGCTGGTTGAAATCCTGGGTTTGATGCAGGCCGGCGGACTGGTCAGGGTAGGCCTTTCTCCTTATAACACTCAAGAAGAAATTGATCGCCTGGTCAGCGCAGTACGGACCATTGCCGGACGTTAATGGGTTTAATTTAAAGCAAGGAGTGACGAAATTGAAAATCAGGGAAATCTACGATTATCTGGTCAGGCATGGTATTGAAAAAGATCCACGTTCACCGGAGGAAGTAAAGGAAGCTTTAGGCAGGGAAAAGGAAAAATACGAAGGGCTTAAAGACGAAGAAAAAAAAGAATATGATTTGGAGAGGCTGACCAACCCGTACAGTGATACCCGGGTTCTTTATGGTGATCCGGAAAAAGAAGTAAAGCGGATGATGGTCGGAATTGACATTGAAGTTGGCGAAGTGCTGCTGGCTGAGCGACTGGGTGAGAAAGGGCAGCCGATTGATTTGATCCTCGCCCATCACCCGGAAGGCAAAGCGCTTGCCGATTTGCACTATGTTATGCACCTGCAGGAAGATATCATGGCCCGCTTCGGAGTGCCGATCAACGTGGCCGAAGCACTGATGTCTTCACGGATTAGCGAAGTTAAAAGAGGCTTAATGCCGGTAAACCATAACCGGGCAATCGATGCCGCAAAGCTGTTAGGTTTGGCGATAGCCTGTTCGCATACCGTGGCTGATAACCAGGTCACGGCATTTCTGCAGGATATTTTTGAGCGGGAGGAGCCGCGTACTGTTGGCGACATCATCAAATTGCTGAAAGATATCCCGGAGTATGCGGAAGCCACAAAATACAGCGCCGGACCGGATATCGTTCTCGGCAGTAAGGAAAACCGCGCCGGGAAAGTTTTGGTTGACATGACCGGAGGGACAAGCGGTTCGGAAAAATCATATGCGAAGCTTTCCCAGGCCGGTGTGGGAACGATTGTCGGCATGCATATGAGTGACAAGCACCGTGAGGAAGCAGAGAAACATCATATCAATGTAGTAATTGCCGGTCACATTGCCAGCGATTCGCTGGGCATGAACCTGTTGCTGGATGGCCTGGAGGATAAAGGGGTTGAGATTATCCCCTGTTCCGGTTTGATTCGCCATAAAAGAAGTCAGTGATCGGTCAGGCTGATCCGTAACCTGGTATCAAGGGCGATCACACCTTCCCCCTCCGTAAAAACCCTGACGGGGTTAATGTCTAGTTCCTTGATGCCAGGGAAATCAGCCAGGATCCTGGCGGTGCGCACCACCAGATCAATAAAGGCGCTCTGATCGCCAGCCGGTTCTCCACGGAGTCCGGACAGTAAAGTTGCTGATTTTAGCGTAGCCATTTTCTCTTCAATTATTTCCGGACGGGCCGGACAGAGCAGGTTGGCCACATCTTTGAAAGCTTCAATGTATATACCCCCTAAACCGAAGAAAACTACCGGACCGAATGAAGGATCCTGTTTTCCGCCGACAAAAAGGTCAAAGCCCGGACCGGCCATCTTTTGAATTCTCACACCGCCGAAAAGAGCGTTTTTATTAAATTTATGCAGGTTTTTCTTTATTCTTAAAAAGCCCTCTGCAACCTGCTGGTCAGATTTAAGACCTAAAAGAACCCCGCCGGCGTCTGATTTGTGCAGGGCATCGGGCGATACAACCTTCATCACAACCGGATAGCCCAACTCCCGGGCATGAACGACAGCCTCTTCCGCATCAACCGCGGTTCGTGAGGCTGCAGTTTTTATGCCGTAAGCTTCAAGAAGCGCAAAGGCCTCCTCACCATACTCGCCCTGTTTATCAAGCATCCAGTGACAGGCAGCTTCCTGATCTATCCCTGCTGGCGGCACAAGATCTTTTTGCTCTTTGAGCTGTTTGCGCCGCTCGTAAAATTTCATCTGGGAAGCCAGGGCTTTGATCATCTCTTCCGGGCTGTTAAAAATAGGAAACTCAACATAGCGTTTGGCCTGCTGGATTACCCGTGATGGGCCGAAAAGGCAGATACCCAGCGGTTTTCCGGCAGAAAGAATCGAGCCCCATGCTTCCATGGAGATATCGGCCAAAAACATTTTCTGAAAAACGTTTTCACCCTGGGGCATCTGCGGTCTCTGGCTGATATAAATTGATCCATCAACCTGGTCGGAGTGCATGACAGAATAAATGACATGGGCTGTCAGTTTCGGGTCGTAGATATCGCCCATGTCCAGCGGGTTTGAAAAATTGATCACCCCGGCGTTGCTGAACTGTTTAAGGCTCTCGTAAAAATCTTTGCCCATGTCGGCAAATTCGAAACCGGCTTTTTCACATAAATCAGCACCCATTACGGCAAATCCGCCGGCAGGGCTCATGACCATAATGCGCCGGCCTCTCATCGGCGGCAATTGAAATGCTTTCGTCACCTCGATAAATTCTAAAAAATCCCGGATGCGTATAATTCCGGCTTCCTCGAAGGCCGAATCAATGATCGCTTCATCGCTGCTCAAAGCGGCGGTATGGCTCATCGCTGCTCTTTTCCCGGCGCTGGTGGTATTTGATTTGTAAACAACGATCGGTTTATTAATTTTTTTTGCCGTTTCTATTAATTTGCGGCCACGGTTTATACTTTCAAGGTACAGGCAAATAACCCTGGTTTGCTGATCTTTGCCCAAGTACTCAAGAAAATCAACTTCATCGAGATCAAGCTTGTTGCCGATGCTGGCAAACTTAGCCAATCCGATCTTTTCATCCGCCAGGTAGTTAAGCATACTTAAAGCTACTCCACCGCTCTGGGAGACGATCGACATTTCTCCTTTTGGAGCTTTGTGTAAAGCGACAAAAGGCAGGCACAGCCCATTGTCAGTATTGGCAACCGTAACGCTGTTTGGTCCCACAAAGCGGATGCCATATTTGCGCGCTGTATTTAAGAGCTGACTGGCAAGAGCCTGGCCCTCTTCGCTGAATTCAGAGAAGCCGCCTGAAGGGATGGCCATGCGCCTGATTCCATACTTGCCACAGCGATCGACCATCTCCGGAATTAATGGGGCGGGGATCATGCAGTATGCCAGATCAGGAATTTCCGGCAAATCTTCTACATTTTTAAACATCCTGATCCCATCTACATGGGGGTCCTCGCTGCGGGCATTAACTCCGAAAATTCTGCCTCTATACCCCCAACGCAGCAGGTTTTCGAGGGTCAGCCGCGGTATATTGGTTGGCTTGGATGAAAGGCCGATGATGACAATAGAATCCGGGTAGAAGATTTTATCCATGAATATTCTCCTGTTAGTGTGCCTTGATTAATAAACTCTGTATAAACTCACCACTGATTCTATCATAATTCGGATTTAAGTATGGTAAAATTCTGCGCAGGTTAAAAAAGTGTATAATAGCTTTAATTATGAAAAAATTTTTCAAATACGCTTATACTTAAAGGAAAACCTGATGCCAGTGTTTAATTATTTACCTTTGGAAAAAATAGAGGCATCGAAAAAGACCGGTAATTGATTTCTGCAAGCAGGTGAAAAAGTGGAGAAGCTAATCTGGCAGATATATGCTTGCGTTTATGATCTCATCCTAGAACGTTTTATCCCCTACCGACAGATGATCGATAAAGTAGTTACAGCATTGGATCCAGGCGAAGATGGAGTTTACCTTGATGCCGGATGTGGCACCGGCAACTTGATTGCAGAAATATGCCGCAGAAGTGAAGGGGCGATGGTTACAGGAATCGATTTTTCATCCGCCATGCTTAAACGGGCAGAGAAAAAGCTGGCCGGATATGAAAAAAGAGTTGTTCTTGAGAGCAGTAATCTTAACAGACCGTTAAAATATGACCATGAGGTTTTTGATGGCCTGGTCTGCATTAATGTCCTCTATATCCTGAATAAGCCGGCTGATTTGCTCAATGAGCTTAATCGGGTGCTAAAAAAGAACGGTAAATTGATTTTAGCCACACCCTACCAGGAACCAAAACTGTTACCGGTAATCCATGAACATATTGCCGTTTTAAAACAGAAAAAGCCAAAAAGCTGGTTATTATTCCTGATCGGACAGTTGACCTTGTATGTAGTGCCGGTAATCGTCTTCTCCCTGGTGAACCTGATTATTATTAAGAATAAAAAGTATTTCTTCTTTGATAAAGATCAAATACAAGCAGCCTTGACAGAAAGCGGTTTTATGATCAGTGATTTTGATTTGATTTACGGAGGGCAAATTTGGTTTCTGGCCGTAATCAAGAATTGATTTTTTACACTCTTCTCTGCCTGGAGGAAAGAACATGTATGAAGTAGCAATAACCGGGCTTGGGCCGGTAGCGCCAAACGGAGTGGGGAAAAAATCTTTCTGGGAAGCCATCTCTTCGGGGAAAACCGGGATCAGACAAATTAATGATTTGGTTGAATCCGACTGTCCCTGCCATATTGCCGGCGACATTTTACCCGAATGGTTAGAGGAAAGGAAGGCGGGTTTACCGGATTGGCTGCCGGATTCAAAAGCCTGCCGTTTTTCAGTAATTGCGGCACTCCTGGCGCTCGAGGATGCCGGTCTTTCAGCCGATGAGATCGCAAAACGCAGCGGAGCGGTATTTATGGGCGCCAGCAGCCCTGACATGGAAGTTTATCAAAGAGAGTTCGCGGCTTTTTCTGCTGACGGGTCCGTCAGGCCTGATGCCCTTGCCTCTGCAGCGCCGCATGCATCAGCTTCGGCGATAGCGCATATCTTCAAAATATTTACCAATGTTGTGACCGTATCGACAGCCTGTACGGCTGGAGCTACAAGTATCCAGTCTGCTGCAGATTTAATTGCCCGTGGGGAAGCTGACATTGTCATCGCCGGAGGCGTTGATATACCGCTTTCGCCCTTTTACCTTACCGGCTATAGTGTAATTGGTCTGGTGCCTTCCGGCTTCAATGATCTGCCGGAAAAGGGAAGCCGTCCTTTTGATCGTGACAGGGAAAGTGGAATAGTATCTGAAGGAGCCGGTGTAATAGTAATGGAAGAAAAGAACATGGCACTTAAAAGAAAAGCAAAAATTTATGCTTTGTATTCAGGAGGGGGAACTTCCACGGTAATGTCTCCGGCCTGGATGAAAAATTCCTTCGTTGATGCAATGAATAATGCGTTCAACCAATCCGGGTTCAGACCGAATGATATAGACTATATATCTGCATGTGCCCCGGGCCACCCGGTCATTGATCAGGTGGAAACGGAAGCGATCAAAGAAGTCTTTCAGGACAGGGCTTATTGTATACCGGTTAGTTCGATTAAATCGATGATTGGTAACCCGGGGGCTGCGGCCGGTCCACTGCAGCTGATTTCTGCTGCTTTAAGCATTGACAATAATTACATCACCCCGACTGTAAACCTGGAAAATTGCGATGAAGGTTGTGACCTCGACTATGTTCCCGCCCGGGGCAGGGTAGCGAGAGTGAGAAGGGCGATGGTTAATATCCGTGGATTTGGTGGAACGACGAACTCTATGATTATCTCGAAGCCGGATTTCAATGCCGGCAGGAATAATGGAGGTTGCAAGTTATAATAATCGATAATGGTGTGGGTATAAGCCAGTTGCTTGATGCCACGGTTATAATGCTCATTCTTACGATTCTGGCACACCTGACCCTTGGCATATTCGTGGCGGTCAACAATCCCAGGGCTGTTTCAAATCTCCTGATGCTCAGCTTTTCTGTAGTTGTCGCCATGTGGGGTCTGGCTATCCTGTTTATAACAATCCAGGACGATTACAATTTAACTTTATTTTGGATTCGGGTTAGCCATGCGTTGGGAATAATTGCGCCGTGGCATGTACTGGCTATAACGCTGTCGCTTTTCCAGGAAAAGCTTTTTAAAAACAAAGTTGCCTTAATCACCATGGCTTTTAGTATATTATTTGCAGTTTTATCTTTTACACCTTATTTTATAACCGGGATCATGGAACCTTATCAGGAGAACCTGATCATTTATGGTTTTCTAACCTATCCGTGGATCCTTTTCCTGCTGCTGATGACTGCTTTTGCTTTCAGTCAGCTTTACAAAAAGATGAAAATTGCCCGCTCAAAAATCAGGGCTCAGCTCAGTTATTTTTATTACGGAACTCTTGCTACGGCTTCAATGATTATCATCGTTAATGTTCTGCTGCCGTTTATGGGCGTTATCTATATTTTTGGTATCGATATTCGTTCCATGGGGCCGGCTTTCAGCCTGATCATGCTTGGAGCAGTAAGCTATTCAATCGTTAAGTACCGTTTTATGGATATCCGCTTTGCACTGCGTAAAAATTTAACTACTGTGGTAGCGGCAATTATTTTAGCCTGTTTTGCGGTCGTCCTGATCAGGCTGCTTTTTAACGAGAATACAGGATTTGAGACTGCAGATTCAGAGTTATTAATCGCGATAGTGGTTTTTCTCGTGGTAATCGGGTATCCAACGATCAGCAGACGGATTGATTACCTGATTAGAAAGCTATTCTATAAAAACTTTGTCGATTATCACAGCTTGCTGGCCAACAGTGTTAACAATCTAAGGCATATTCTTGATAAAGAGTTGATATTTGAAACGATTCTCAACGATTTGGTCAAGTATATGAATCTTGAGTATGGCCTTTACTGCCTGAAGGGAAATGACCGGCAGTATGAACTGCCGGGATTTAGCGGAAGCATGGCAGATTATGAGAGAATCGTTCCCGATTTAGCAGTTATAAAATTGATAACCGATTATTTAGATACCCATAAAAGAATTGTATTACAGAGTGATTTCAGTAAAGGGATCAGCCAGCTTGACGAAGCGTTGGTTTCAGAAAAAATGAAAGTTTTGGAAATGGAAATGGCCATACCCCTGATGATCGAAGATGAAATCGAGGGTATATTATTTCTCGGCCTGAAAAACTCAGGGGAACCGTTTTACCGGGAAGATATAAATCTGATATCATCCCTCTCTTCACAGGTTACCTCTTCACTTGTCAATGCCCGCTTATATGAAGAGATCTTATCGATAAAGCAATACCAGGAAAATATTTTGCTCAATATGGGCAACGGGCTGATCGCCGTTAATGAAGCTAAAATTATTACCGTATTTAATAACGAGGCTGAATATATCTTTGGACTTAATGCCGAAAAGGTGATCGGTCAAAAAATTACGCCTGCTTTAGGGGCGGATATCTACGATTTATTTTGGAAAACAATAAATAAAGGGGCAGGTATCAAGCAGGTCGAAATCAAACATACCGTTGGAAAGAATACCAGCTACCTGACCTGCAATACTTCAATCGTCGAATCTCCGGAAAGCCGAGCCCGCGAAGTAATTATTGTGTTTAGCAACGTAACCAGAATTAAAGAACTGGAGCAGGAAAAGAGCAAGTCGGAGCGCCTGGTATCACTCGGTGAAGTAGCAGCCGGCATTGCTCATGAAATAAAGAATCCACTGGTTTCAATAAAAACATTTGCTGATTTGTTGCCCGAGAAATATGAGGATCACGATTTCCGGAACAGATTTTCCAGTGTCGTCAGCCAGGAAATAATCAGGATAAACGATTTAGTCGGAGAACTTTTAAATTTTGTAAAGGAACCGGTCCTCACATTGGAGAAAGTAAATATTAAAGATCTAATCGGTGAAGTTATTGCGCTCTTGTCGCCGCAACTTGATGCCAATGGAATAATGGTCAATCTTGATTTTCAGGGTGAGGACAAGCTTATTGATGTTGACCGGGCCCTAATTAAGCAAGCCCTGCTGAATATATGCGTTAATGCAGTTCATGCTATGCCTGAAGGTGGTATTCTGAATGCAGGAATAAGAACTGCCGCCGGCAATCTGACAGTATTTATTGAAGACTCGGGCGTCGGGATATCCGAGGTTGTAAAAGAAAAGATTTTTGATCCTTTTGTGACCAGCAAAGCAGATGGAGTGGGAATCGGACTAAGCATCAGCCATAAAATCATTGCCGGTCATGGCGGTAAAATTGATTTTTCCAGTATTGAAGGGGCGGGTTCAAGGTTTGAAGTAGTGCTTCCCTTATCCTGATTCATTGATATGGCCTGGAGAGTGGGTGCTCGGGTGAAAGTTGTGCTCATGGTTACCGAAGATCAGAATTTACTCGAAGAGATCAAAAATCTTATCCCGGATAGCTATTTTTTAATCGGCAACAGCGATGATCATTTTAATGGTGCGATTACAACTGATCTTGATCACGGCGTAGTGTTGCTGGATACGGATTGCCGGGATGTTCACAGTTGGCTGAAGGACGAAGCAGCCCATAAACCGGGTTTGATTTTTATCGGTTTGGGAAAAGATCAGAAAAAAGCGCTTCAGCTGGCTGATTTGTTATATGATTATTTGCCGATGCCCTTCGAGCAATGGCAGTTGAAAAAAATTCTTGACCGCGCCTGGGAAAAATCGATAAGCAGCAAAGACGAACCTACCGCGGACGTTAGAAAAGCCCTTCCAGAAAATAATGTGCCGCAAAGGGAATATGATCTGACGACACGTCCCTGGGCGAGGGTTTTAAGTGACTTTTCCAGAACAGTCAGTAATCAGTTTAATCGGGAGAAGTTCATAAATCTCTTTATTTATGCGGTTAAAGAGCTTGTTCCGGTTGGCAAAATTGCTGTCCTGTTAAAAAGTAACGCTGGTAATGGATTTGTCATCGCCGCACAACATGGCTTGGATCCTGATATTAATTTATTATTGCGGCTAAAGGAATCTGAGGGTCTAGTGGCCTGGTTGGCTGCGGAAGGGCAGATTTTGCAGAAATCTGAACTCTGCGAATACATCTCTCCTGAACGCAGGGCTGAAATTCTACAGGAAATGAAACTGCTTCATGCCCAGGTTTGTGTGCCACTGATCGCCCAGGGCAAGTTAAATGGAGTTCTCTGTCTCGGTTCGAAAGTTGCCGGCTCTCCTTTTTACGATCGAGAGTTGGAACTGCTTTATACCGTTTGCGGGAATATTGCTGTTGCCTTGGATGACATCGATCTGCATGAACGGCTAGTTAACCAAAAAATATATATTGAAAGTATTTTACAGATCATGGACAGCGGGGTTGTGGCGATTGATTGCGCTGAAAAAATAACCACCTTTAACCAGCGAGCCGGTGAAATATTAAAACATGATCCGGCGAAGGTGATCAATGCAGATTTGAGATCACTGATTAGCCCCCTTGGAGATATGCTCTATGAAACAATGTTATCCGGAAAAGCATATCATAAAGAATTCCTCGAGTTGACAGAGGACCGGCTGCCTCTTGAAATAAGCACCTACAGAATGGTTAATCAAAATGATGATGTGCTCGGCAGTGTAATGATCATTGACGATATTACAGCAAGGAAGATTGCAGAAGCGGAACGTAACAAAGTAGAGCAGATTAATGTATTGAACCGTTTTGTCAGTCAACTGACCCATGAGATTAAAAATCCGATGGTTGCGATCCAGACTTATGCCCAGCTGCTGCCGGAAAAATACGAAGACCAGGAATTTAGAACCTTGTTTTCGCAAACCGTAAAGCAGGAAGTAAAGAGATTAAACGAACTGATCGATCAGCTGATCGCCTTCTCTACTCCCTTGAACTATCAGTACGAAATTGTTGATATTAACGAAATTATTGAGCAATCTATCGCTCTTTTAAAAGAACAGGGCGGTAATCTTAACGGTTTGGTCAGAAAAAGTATCTGCCCGGGGGAAACCGCAGTAAAAGTCGACCGGCTCAGCATGGCCAGGGCAATTGCCTATTTAATCGGTTTTCTTTATGAAGGATTTCCGGATAAAGATAAAGAAATCACCATCGTTACCGCCATACCGGATGCTAAATATGAGCCTGAGCAACTGCATATTATGATTACTGATAACTGTACTAAAATAGATCTGGATGATCCGGAAAAGATTTTTAACCCCCTTGAGGTTAGCCCTGATAATGCCATATCGATTGGTGTACCGGTTAGCAGAAAAATAGTTGAAGACCACGGGGGGACGCTTCAGGCCGTTCAGGCAAACGGTAGTCCGCTCAAGTTCGGAATCAGTTTGCCTTTAGTCGCTAAATGAGCAAATTGTAAAGGGGTATACAACTATAATGTCTGAAAAGCCTTTGATTCTTGTCGTGGATGATGAACTTGGACCCAGAGAATCTCTGAGAATGATTTTAAGAGATGATTATTCCGTTCAAACTGCCGCCAGCGGCAAGCAGGCGCTTGAAATTTTACAAAAAGATGAATACGATCTGATTATTTTAGATATCCGGATGCCGGAAATGAACGGTATTGATTTGTTGAAAGTGATCAGGGAACAGGCTCCTGACACCCAGGTAATCATGATTACCGCCTATGCTTCCATCGATACAGCAACGGAAGCCCTTCGACTTGGCGCCATTGATTATCTGATCAAACCTTTTGAAATTACTTCGGTCAGGGAAGTCGTGAAAAAAGGCCTGCATAAACGTTTTGAAACACGGGAAGCAAGTAAAAAAATTGATGAACTTAAGCTGGCCAAGGTTGCGCTCGAGGAAGAGATTAAAATAACGTACAGCAGCATCCAGAGCCACTACAGGGAAACCATTGAATCCCTGGTGGCGGCGGTCGATGCCAAGGACTCATACACAAAAGGGCACCAGGAGAGAGTTGCCAGCCTGGTGGAGCAGATCGGTTTAAATATGAATATACCCCTTGATCAGTTGGAACCGATCAGGCAGGCAGCTACGCTGCATGACATCGGGAAAATTGGTGTCGAAGAAAGCATTCTCAGGAAGAGCAGTAGCCTTAATGATGGTGAATATGAGATGGTTAAAAAACATTCTGTGATCGGAGCAGATATTTTATCGCCCGCCACTTTTTTAAAGGAGATCATACCGCTGATTCTCTATCATCATGAACGGTATGACGGGCTGGGCTATCCGGAAGGAATAGTAGGGAAAAATATTCCCCTGGGCGCCAGGATAATTGCTGTTGCCGATGCGATAGACGCCATGCTGTGGGAGAGGCCTTATGCTGCATCCAGATCCATCCCGGAAGTGGAAGAAGAACTGCAAAGTGTTACCGGGACGCAGTTAGATCCCGATATTGTTCGAGTTGTGATAGGCAGTAAAATGCTTTATGACAACAGTAATTATTAAGCTGCTAAAGTGAATTTAATCTGACCAGCGAGAAAAGATCGCTGATCAGGGCGTAAGCGGTTTGTCTGATCTGCGGGTTATGACTGATGATCGTAATCTCTCCGGCCAGGTCGGTATCTAAAGTTAACGCTGAAGATGTTCCCCTGATTAAGGCCAGTGAGTTGTGCAGGGAAATGGCAAGAGGGGAAACTTTACCCCGCAACGTGTTTCCATCTCTGTGCCCCTCGCAGATTAGCCTGATGGTTTGTCCCTCGCTCTCGGTCTTTCTGAGATCTTCTTCCCTGATATTGGCAATACCTGTCCGCTCAACCTGCTGCGGGGTAATCCGGGCATCAAAGAGCACATTCATCAGGGCGGCTACTTTTGCGGCAGCATCCCAGCCGTCGATATCCATTGTAGGGTCAGATTCAACAAAACCAAGGTTCCTGGCTTTACTGAGGGCTTGTTCATATTTTATTCCGGCGGCCATCTCGGTCAGGATATAATTGGTGGTGCTGTTGAGTATTCCTCTAAAACTTTTAACGGTACAGCCCATCAGGTTTTCACGGATCAGATTGAAAACCGGGGTGCCGTCCATCACTATGCCTTCAAAAAACAGACTTTTGTTTAGCGAGGAGGCCAGGGTTTTTAGTTCATGATAATGAAAAGCAATCGGGCCTTTGTTGGCAGTAATGATATCCTTGCCGTTTTGCAGGGCGCTGACCAGGTGATTAGTGGCCGGCTGACCGCTAGTTATATTTAAAGTGCTGATTTCGATTACTACATCTACAACATCCAGCCGGGTCAGTTCCAGCGGGTTTAATGAAGCAAGGTCCGGATTATGCCGGTTAAACAAGCCCTCTTCACCAAGATCGGTGAGCGCTCGCTTCAGATCAATTCCTGTTTCATTAAAAAGGGAGCCTTTGCTGAGCGTAGATACTGCCACAACAATAAAACTTAAATCATAATCCCTTAACCAGGCTTCCTGTTTCTCGAGCAGGATTCGGGCCAGTTCCTGCCCGACGTTGCCAAAACCAATCAAGCCGAGTTTAATTACTTTAGCCATTTAAGCATTCACCCTTTCTTAAGTGCATTATAGCATTCTGAAAGTGGTATAAGCAGGAAGCTGAGCTTTACTGAGCAATAACTGGAACAATAGCCGGCAGGAGTAAAGGAAGTGTTATCATCTAGGAAGGCAGGTTAAAATCATACCCAGGTATGAGCGGAAATTCAATCCGGGGGACCTTATATAAGTTTTGCGCTGCGGTTAGAGTTTAGTCAGCGGCAGTAAGGCAGGTTAAGCTGCAATTCTAGTTTAAGAAGGGAAAGAATGAGATGAAACGTCAAATCTGGGGTATTATCCTGCTGGTGCTTGGTGTTTTAATCCTATTACAGGTAACCGGGGTATTTAATTTCGGCATCGCTTTTTGGCCGGTAATTCTCCTTCTGCTGGGTGTGGTTATTATATGGGAAAGTATCAGTTTCGGTTGGAATTCCTGGTTTTTGCTTGGTCTCGGGCTGTGGGTTGGAGGGATAGGACTGTTCAGCATGTTGAAGAATGCCGGACTGAGCACGATTGGCGGCGGAGATATCGCCCGCTATGGCTGGCCGCTGATCCTGGTAGCCATTGGTCTCTCTATTCTGCTGGGCGACCGGGTTAAGGGTGGAGGTCGCTTCTGGTCCGAGAATTGCCAGGAAGGTGAAGGATGGAAAAGATGCGCAAAGATGAGACATATCGGCGATCTTTATCATGGACGTGCGCCCTGGGTTTTAGAAGAAGATCAGGAGTTTTTTCACGGCATCGGTGATGTGGTCATTGATCTGACTACGGCGGAGATCAAACCGGGTACGCATAAAATCTTCATAAAAACAGGAATTGGCGAGGTAACCGTCAGGGTTCCGGGTGGAGTTAATCTTGATATAAAAGCTTCTGTCGGTTTGGGCGAGCTCCATCTCTTTGAAGAAGAACGCTCAGGTATTTCAGGTCTTGAATTGCAGCGGTCCATCGCGGTAGAGGGCGCCGAAGCTTCCCTGCAGATCGAGGCGAAACTTGGGCTTGGTGAAATGGAAATAATCTACATGCCTGCCCTACCGGGTAAATCGTAAATGAGTGCGGAGCGCAGTTTTGGGCTGCAATGGCGCCTGGCGGCAATTTGTCTTGCTGCCGGCGTCATCAGCGCTTTTATGACCCTGATAACTTACCGTCTGGCTGTCAGCTTTGGCCTGGAGCAGCCGGTTTCATTTACCATAGCAATAATCTGCGGCTTTGTAATTGGTTTGGTTGCGGCAGTAGCCGGTTCCCTGATAACCCGTTCGGTGAAGCTCAGGCTTTGGGAAGCGGGTCGCATGGCCGGGCGGATCGCCCGCGGGGACTATGAAGCCAGGCTTGAGACAGGTCCTTTTGATGAAGTCGGCTGGCTGGAGAATCAACTTAATCTAATGGCGGTACGGTTGGAAGAAGCGGTTGGAGCCTTAAAAGATTTGGCCGATAAAAACCTGCGCCTTTCTGAAGAGGCGGGCCGTGGAGCTGCCCTGGAAGAGCGGATGCGCCTGGCTCGCGACTTGCACGATACGGTCAATCAGCAGCTTTTTGTACTGGCGATGAGAGCGGCAGCGCTGAAGAAAAAGATCGGCAGTAATCCTGAAAATATCGAAGAATTAATTGCTGAAAGTGAAAACCTTGAATTAATGGCGCGTCAGGCCCATGCCCAGATTCGGGAGCTGATCATGCAGCTCAGACCGGTCAGCCTTGATCTTGAAGGTCTCGGCAAGGCTTTGAAAGAATACATCGGTAAGCTGGCTGAGCGTGAGGGCTGGCACTTTATCGATCATCTGGATCCTGAGGTTAACCTTGTCGGCGAACAGGGAGAAAGTTTATTCCGGATAGCCCAGGAAGCGCTTAATAATATCAGTAAACATGCCAATGCGGATACTGTAGAAGCTCAACTTTCCAGGACCGGTGATCTGGTGGTGATGTCAATTAGCGATAACGGTTCCGGTTTTGATCCAAAAGTGCAGGTCAACCCTGCCGCTGTTGGCCTTTCAGGAATCAGGGAGCGTGCCGGCGCGATTGGTGGCCGGGTTTTTTTTGAAAGTTCTCCCGGTCGGGGAACAAAAATAACCATTCAGATGTCGCTTTTGCATAAAGGAAGTGAAAAAAAATGATTTCAGTCCTCTTGGTAGATGATCATGGCCTGGTTCGCGAAGGTTTAAAATATTATCTTGATACCGAAGCTGATCTTGAAGTAGTGGGAGAAGCTGCAGACGGAGCATCCGCGGCTGAAATGGCCGGGCGGTTAAAGCCTGATGTGATTTTGATGGATCTGTTGATGCCGGGGGCCGATGGCCTGGAAGGAACCAGAAGATGCCTGGAAGCCAGTCCACACTCAAAAATCATAGTGCTGACCAGCAAGGCGGAAGATGACCTGGTCCTGCCGGCAATTAAAGCCGGCGCACTTTCATACCTGCTTAAGGATGTCGCTGCAGATGAGCTTGCTGCAGCCATCCGCAGCGCGGCGGCAGGCGAACCGACCCTTCATCCCCTGGCGGCGGCAAGGATGCTGAAAGAAGTTAGCGGTAGTATGAACAGCACGAAAAAAATAGATCAAATCAGCCCGCGCGAGCTGGAGGTGCTGGAGCTGATTACCGGTGGTTTGGGTAACAAGGAGATCGGCGATCAGCTGTTCATCAGTGAACGGACGGTTAAAACCCATGTCACGCATTTGCTGGAAAAACTGAACCTGCGTGATCGCACGCAACTGGCCATTTTTGCTTTGCAAAATAAACTTTTTGACAGTTAGGGAGTAGTTCGGGGTTATTATCCTATTTCCGGCAAGTGTTATAATCATCTAAGGTTCCACAGTGTTTTAGCAGCCGGGGGCTTAGATTTTTTACTGTAGAGGAGTCATGCCGCTCATGGAAAAAACGAAGCAGGAATCAACAATCGTATCATGGTTAAAACAAATCTTGCTGATCATTGTGATCACTATTGCCATCAGTGTGCTGGTTATTCAAACCTACGATATTAATGATATTTCGATGGAACCGACATTCGATTCGCAGGGAAACCGTGTTTTGGTTTTCCTGACTCCCTCAATTTTTAAAGCTGCCCCGGATTACGGTGATATTGTAATTATCGACAGCCGGGTAGAACGGAGCAGGACCCTGCAGGATCGCCTGATCGAAAGCCCGCTGCCGGCGCTCATCATTCGCGAAAGAAGCGATCATATGTGGGTAAAAAGGGTTATCGGCCTCCCGGGGGATCGGCTGGAGTTCATTATGGGTCGTGTTTATCGCAATGGTGAGGTTGTCGAGGAAAGTTATATTAAAGGTAAGATGACCACCGAGCATGAGCCGGTTGTAGTTCCACAAGACCATATTTATGTTCTTGGCGATAACCGCAATCATAGCAGTGACAGCAGGCAGATCGGTCCAGTGCCGCTGGGAAATATCCAGGGGCGAGTGATCATGCGCTTTCTGCCTTTCGCCAAGATAACTTTTTATTAAAAAGCACAGATCAGTGGATCCCAGAAACCATTAGTTTTTTGACGAGGAGCTGTTTTCCGGTGGCGGACAGGAAAAGAAATAAGAAATATTCAATGTTGAAAATACTGATCATTTTGTTGTTTGTTCCTGTTTTTTTAACCTCTGCAGCCTTTGCATTCTTCCCGGAAAGATTTATTGAAAGATCCCCGGTGGCTTCGACAGTTGATCGAATGGATTATTTAGAGGGCGAAACTTTAAATATTGCTTTGCTAGGCTTCGACCGTTCGGCAGCCCGCGACAGCCAGTACAGTCTTTTCCGGCCGGATACTATCATGATTGCCGCGTTAAACTTAAATACCGGTAAAGTGGCCCTTGTATCGATCCCCCGGGACAGCTATGTGCAGATTAATGGGGTAAATATCTATGACAAAATCAACCATTCCTACATGTATGGTTATTACCGCACTGCTGAAGATGCTAACCCTCATTTAGGAGGGATTGAAACTGTAATCCGGACGATTGAAGATTTTTTAGGCGGCATTGCCATCCATGACTATGTCATTGTTGATATGGATGGTGCCAAGGATATTATTGACAGTATCGGTGGGGTTGAAATAGAGGTTGAAAAAGAAGTTCGCTCTAATTACGGAAGAGGGGATATCCTTGTTAATGCCGGTAAACAAAGGTTGGATGGAGCAACTTTTATGCAGTATGTGCGCAGCAGGGCTGATAACCTGGGCGGGGAAAGGGGTAGAACCCAAAGGCAGCAGAAAGCGCTGATCGCCATGTTCAGGCAGCTGCTTTCACCAGGGGGGTTGGTTACTCTTCCGCCTTTTTACCGTGCTGTTAATGAAAATATTGATACGACCCTTACCCCACTGCAGATGCTAACCCTTGTATTTTTCGGGTTGCGCCTTGATTATGATCAAATTGAAGGATATGTATTTGCCGGTGAGGGCAAACTATCCAACCGTGATGGCCAGAATATCTATTATCTTGTAATCGATGGGGATTACCGGGTTGAGATTATCGAAAATGTTTTTGGGTTGACCGTGGGAAGGCTGGAAGAACCTTACTTGCCGGGTCCGGTTACAGCCGAGCCGCACCCCGAAGATGATCTGGAAATAGAGCCGGAGCCTTTGCCGGAAGAAGTGCCGGAACCGGAACCGGTAGATGAAGCGGAAGAAGAGCCTGAAGATGAGCCTGAACCCGCTCCGGAACCGGAACCCTCTCCTGATCCGGATGTAGAAGAATCTCCGGATCCAGAAGAATCTCCTGATGAAGACCTTTAATATTTTTGGCAGTAATGATCGGAGGCAGTAATGCAGGAGTTAGTATTTAAACGAATCAGCAAGGAAACGGGTATTGATCTGTATAAAATTATCCAGAGCGCAGCGTTACTTGACGAAGGAAACACCGTACCTTTCATTGCCCGTTACCGTAAAGAACAAACCGGCGGTCTTAATGATGAAGAATTACGGCTGCTGCAGGACAGACTGATTCAATATCGTAACCTTGAAGCAAGGCGACAGGATGTTATGCGTCTGATTGAAAGCCAGGATGAGCTGACCCCGGAACTTCAGAAAATGATCGAACTGGCGCAAACAGTTACCGAACTTGATGATCTCTACCGGCCTTACCGGCCTAAAAAACGCACCAGAGCCTCCGTAGCGCGTGACCAGGGGCTTGAGCCGCTTGCCCTAAAGGTGATGGAAGGTCAGATTGATCCAGAGCAGGAAGCTATAAAGCTGATTGATCCCGGGAGTGGATTGTTAACCGTAAAAGATGCTCTCCAGGGAGCAGCTGATATTATTGCGGAGATCATCTCTGATGATGCTTCAGTCCGAAAATCCCTCCGCAGCTTACATAGGCGCGGGGCAATAATTGAAGTTAAAAAGATAGCTGATGCAGTGGATGATAAATACGATCATTACGAGCAATTCAGTGAACCGCTTTCAAGTATAAAAGATCACCGGGTATTAGCGATTAATCGCGGCGCAAAAGAAAAGGCTCTTGATTTTAAAATAGTTTTAGAAGTTGAGCCGGCTTTGAAAATTGTGAACGCAGCATATCTTCGTAATGAAGTTAACGAAGCCTGTTCCAGTTTAATCCGGGAAGCGGCAGCTGACAGCATTAAACGCCTGATTCACCCCTCACTGGAAAGGGAGCTGTGGCAGGACCTGATTGATAAGGCTTTTGCCGGCGCTCTTGTTGTATTCAGGGCGAACCTAAAAAAAAGATTACTGGTGCCTCCTGTACGCAACAAACGGGTCCTTGGCTGGGATCCAGGTTTTAGGACGGGTTGTAAACTGGCGGCAGTATCTGAAACAGGCCGTCTGCTTGAAACAGCAGCAATATTCCCTACCGCTCCGCGCAATGATCAGGCCGGAGCCAATGAGAAACTCCAGCAAATGTTGGAAAAACATCATATAGACTGTATCGCGATCGGTAATGGCACCGCTTCGCGGGAAAGTGAGATCTTTGTCGCCGGAGCAATTAAAGATGCCGACCGTCCGATCGAATATACGATTGTCAATGAAGCCGGCGCCAGTGTTTACTCTGCCTCACAAGCTGCGCGAAAAGAGTTTCCCAATCTTGATGTCGCTGAGCGCAGTGCCGTTTCGATTGCCCGCCGGCTCCAGGATCCGCTTGCTGAGCTGGTTAAAATTGATCCGAAAGCGATCGGAGTAGGTCAATACCAGCATGACATGGCAACAAAAGATCTGGACAGCTCTCTTGCCGGAACAGTGGAAAGCTGTGTCAACAATGTTGGTGTTGAGCTAAACAATGCTTCAGCCGAGCTTCTGGCCTATGTCGCCGGGATCAACAGCACTGTAGCCGGCCGGATTGTTGAATATCGTGATCAGAACGGGACCTTCAAATCCCGTTCCGAATTACTCAAATTACAGGGGTTGGGACCGAAGATCTTCAAGCAGTGCGCCGGTTTTTTACGCCTCCCTGAAAGTGAGAAATATCTCGAACGAAGCGCCGTACACCCGGAATCTTATGACCTGGCAGAAAAAATGATTGAGCGGCTAGGCCTTCAACCGGCTGATCTTGGTTCACCGGATAAAATTCCAGCAACCCGGGATGATCTCGTAGCCGAACTTGCCGCTGCGTTTAACGCAGGAGAGCCGACCGTTCGCGATATCCTGGAGGAATTCCGGAAACCGGGCCGAGATCCGCGTGAAGATCTGCCCAAGCCGGTCTTTATGAAATCGATTACCGGGATTGACGATCTGGAACCGGGAATGACGCTCAATGGAATCGTCCGCAATATTGTTGATTTTGGCGCATTTATTGATGTAGGGGTGCATCATGACGGGTTGGTTCATATTTCTGAAATTGCCGACCGCTTTATTAAGCACCCGCTTGATGTTCTGCAGTTGGAAGAAACAGTGACAGTCAAGATCCTGAGTATCGATCGGGAAAGAAACCGGATTGCCCTCTCTATCAGGCAGGCTGCAGGTAAAGTTGATCCTTAAGCAGAAGTTTATTAGTAGTTTGTAATCTAACGTAAAATCACATAGAATAAAAGCGGAATTAACCTGTTAAGGCTATAGTTTACTGTTATGCTTGAACCGGCAGGCAAAGGAGTGGCTTAATGTATCTGATCCTCGCCCTTAATCCGGGATCCACCTCAACCAAAATCGGGCTTTTCGATGATCATACCTGTCTTCTTAAAGAGACTTTGCGACATTCTGAAAAAGAAATAGCAGCTGATCTTGACCGTGAACAGCAGGCTGAAATTCGCCGTGAGGCAATCCTCTCTTTTCTTAAAGCCAATGAAATTGCATTGACAAAACTCTCTGCCATTGTTGTGCGAGGGGGACTCTTAAAGCCACTAGCTTCAGGGACCTACCTGGTGGATGAGGCAATTTATGAAGAACTCCGTACTGCAAAATACGGCTGGCACGCATCGAACTTAGGTTCAATCATTGCTCTGCCCCTGGCCAGGAAATTGGGGTTACCCCTCTTCACCGTGGATCCGGTAACCGTAGATGAATTTGAACCGGAAGCCCGCTTGTCAGGTTTAAAAGGTGTTCCCCGCTTAAGCATGTCTCATGCCCTGAACATGAAAGCGATGGCCAGACTGGCGGCTGATCGGGCCGGGAACAAATACTCTGAAATGAAGATGGTAGTAGCTCATTTAGGCAGCGGCATCTCCGTATCGGCTCACTGTTTAGGCAAAATGATTGATGTCAATAACGCTAATGAAGAAGGCCCTTTTTCCCTTGAAAGATGCGGCACCCTGCCTTCCCTGGGTTTGGTGCGGCTCTGCTTCAGCGGTAATTATAATCAGGAGCAGCTAACCCGTCTGTTAACCTCTCAGGGTGGCATTTTTTCTTATCTGGGCAGCAAGGATTTCATCAGTGTCGAGAAAAGGGTTCAGGATGGCGATCAGGAAGCTGCATTGGTTGTTTCTGCCATGGCTTACCAGGTGGCAAAGGAAATTGGCGCGATGGCAACTGTTTTAAAAGGCGAAGTGGATCTGATTGTAATCACCGGTGGTATGGCTAACGCAAAAACCTTAGTTGATCAGATTTCAGAGCGGGTATCATCTATTGCGCCCGTTGAAGTTCTGGCTGGTGAAGAAGAGTTGGAAGCCCTGGTTTCTGGGGCGCTTCGTGTTTTACGCGGCGAATCAGAAGCTCTCAGGTATTAATCCTGTACCAGGTTTACAGTGAAAACTCTGCATTTAAAGGGGAGGGTTCTCTCGGATGTCATTTGAAAATTTCTACCAGGTTATTGCAGCAGTTAAAGAGCTGCCTCCATGCCGCCTCTGTGTCGCCGCTGCTTCGGAAGAAGCGGTTCTGGAAGCGGTCAGGGACAGCCGCAAGGAAGGTTTGGTTGATTTTGTCCTGATCGGTCCCGAAGAGCGGATCTGGCGGCTGGCGATGACGGTCAGCCTGAACCTGCAGGGAATCGAGATCATTGATGAACCGGATCCGATTGCAGCCACACACCGGGCAGTAAAAGAGGTCGCTTCCGGGCGGGCTGATATCCTGATGAAAGGGATGGTCAACAGCTCGGATTTTCTAAGAGCCGTTCTTCATCCCGAGGGCGGGATGAGGCGCGATCGAATCCTAAGCCACCTGGCTATATACGAAGTGCCCGGCTACTATCGCCTGATTTACATGACTGATGGCGGTTTGAATGTCAGCCCCAACCTGGAGCAGAAAAAAGCGATCACCCAGAATGCGGTTGAGTTCCTGCAGGCTGTTGGGCTGGAACATCCGAAAGTCGCTTTTTTAACGGCCAACGAAAAAGTAGATCCGAAAATGCCGTCAACCGTGGATGCCCAGGCTTTAAAAGAAATGGCTGCTGAAGCTTTTCCGGGAGCGGTTGTAGACGGTCCTACTCCTCTTGATATTGCAGTCAGCCTGGAAGCAGCGCTGCATAAAGGAATTGACAGCCCGATTGCCGGCAAAACAGATCTGCTGATGGTTCCTAATATTGAAGCCGGTAATCTTCTCGGTAAAGCGATTATCTATTTTGCCGGCGGACGTATGGGTGGCTTGGTCCTTGGCGCTTCAAGACCGGTGATCCTGACTTCACGCAACGAGCCGCCGATGGGCAAGATGGCCTCGATCGCGCTCGCCGCTTACTCGGTCGCCCGCAACCGCTAACACTGCATGGAAGCAAATTTATCCGTAACGCATCCAGTTAAAAATTTTATGCTATAATGTGAAAGTGGCCGACCGACCGGTCAGCCGGTTGAAACTTTCAGGAGGCATTACAGTTTGAACTTATCGGATTTAGCAGTCAGAAGACCAATAGCGACCACCATGATCTTGCTGGTGATCCTGGTTATAGGATTAGTCAGCCTTTATCAAAGCCCGCTTGATCTGCTGCCGGAGATCCAGGCCCCGGTTCTGGCGGTTATCACTGTATTTCCCGGCAGCTCTCCCCAGGAAACCCTTGAACTGGTTACCAAGCCGATTGAAGACAGCGTCTCTGCAGTAAGCGGCTTGACTGCGCTTAATTCGTTTTCCAGGGAAAACCTTTCCCTGGTAATTATGCGCTTTAACTGGGGTGCTGACATCAAGAAAGTGCGCGAAGATGTTAACGTTCGGATGGATATACTCAGTTTTCCCGAAGGTGTCCAGCGGCCGCTTCTTTTTGAATTTGACCCCACGCTGCTGCCGATTATGCAGTTATCGGCCAGCGGCAGCGAAGATCCGGTTGAACTGACTGAGTGGCTGGAAGAGAAAGCTCTGCCAAGGCTGGAATCGTTAACGGGAGTAGCCAGCGTCCAGATTCAGGGTGGCGCCCGTCAGGATCTTTTTGTCAGAACCACCCCTGAAGTGATGGCTGAGTATGAAGTCTCATTTGAACAGATTGCTAATATTCTAAGAGCCAGCCTGATTGATCTGCCGGCCGGGATTATCGAGCTCGATGATCGCCAGGTCAGGATCAGATTCCTGGGGCGTTACACAGACAGCGATCTTTTATCCGATCTGATCGTTGGCTTCAAGATCGATCAGGAAGCGCTTGAAAAATTAGTCGGTCAGGAAGTTGATATAAACCTGAACCGCCTTTTATCAGGGCAAAACGGTCTGTTTGCCGGAGGCGGTGCGCCATCTTCCAGGCCGGTGCCGGTTAATGATCTTTACTGGGATGATCTGTTTAATTTCGATCAGGTAACTTTTGCAGCGGGCAGTATTAACCTGCCGATCAACGCTCAAAGAGTGGCGGAAAACAATGGCGATCTGTCGGCCAGTCTGCTGCTCTTTACGGCCAATCCCAATGTAACCTATAACCGTGACCGGCAGAGCCTGGTTTTGTCCCTGGAGGCTCTGGGGCAGATACCGCTCCAGACTGATTTGAATCCTGCCGCCGTTCTGGGCGAGGGGGTAACCAGGCTTGAAGATGTATGGCTGATCAATCAGGCGGTTTGGCAAGACAGCTATCTCTCGGTGCCCCTGGATCAAAACCGGTTGTTTGAAAATAATATTACCTTTGAACAGATCAGTACCCTTGGCGACAGGTCGGCTCTCATCGTTGAGTCCAGCCCCAGCCAAATAAAGATCGCTTTTCATGAAGACTGGGAGAGAATCCGCCGTGAACCGATCGTATCCATACCGGACTACGGGGCATGGCTGACGGCAGTCCAGGGAGATATTCAACAGGGGATAGGCGATACAACCCGGATGCTGGAAAGCAGCCTTACGGATCTCGCCACGACAATGATTATAAACTCTATGATTCCCGGAGGTTCTTCCCTGGGAAACTTCAATCTTGGTGATGATTTTCCGATTGATCCGATTTCTTTAGGGATGCTGGCTGAGATCAAGCAGGATATTTATAACCCGTCAACCATTAGCCGCTTTGACAGTCAGCCGAGCATCGGGCTGGTAATCCAGAAGGAAGGCGACGCCAATACGGTGATCGTGGCTCGCCAGATCAGGGCTGAATTGGAAAAACTGACTGAGGAAAGTAAGGTTGGAGAATTTCCGGTTCAGTTCAATACCATTTTTGATCAGGCGGCGGAAATTGAAAGCGCACTGGCCGATTTGGCCTGGTCCCTGGTCGGTGGGGCTGCTCTTGCCATCATGGTCTTGATCCTGTTCTTAAAAAACTGGCGAACAACCCTTTTTATCGGAATCAGCATACCGGCAGCGATTATCACCACTTTTACCCTGCTTTATTTTACCGACCTGACCATTAATTTAATGACCCTGGGCGGGTTGGCCCTGGCCGCCGGAATGTTGGTTGACAATGCCATTGTGGTCAGTGAAAATATTTATCGCCATTACCAGATGGGCAAAGAACCCGCTGAAGCAGCGGTTGAAGGCGCGCGCGAGGTGTCCGGCGCTGTCACTGCTTCGACCCTCACTACTCTCAGCGTATTTTTCCCCGTTGTTTTCCTGAGCGGTCTGGCAGGCCAGCTATTTTGGGAATTTGCCCTTACAGTAGCCTGTGCGATCCTTGCTTCGCTGATTGTTGCTTTAACGATCATCCCCCTGATGGCATCGCGTTCGCTCCGAAACGACCGTGATCATCAAGAAAGTAGCCCTAAACCAAAGCGTCTTCCGACTTACCGGAAAATGCTTGAAATGGCAGTTCGCTATCCATGGTGGGTGCTGCTTTTCGCTGCTCTCTTTGTAGTAGTTGGTGTAGTTGGTTACGGTACTCTTGGCAATGAACTTTTCCCTTCTCCCGAAGAATCTGCTTTCAGGATTGATATTACACTGCCCCCGGGCACGATCATGGACACAACTGATGATTTTGTCTCTGAGCTGGAAGAAATTCTGGCCCGCAAACCGGAAGTCGCATCGTATTCCTCACGGATCGGGGGTGCCGGATTTATCGGTATACCCGGTGAAGGAGGGGTTTCCAACGAAGCTCAGGTCAGGGTCGAAATCGCTCCCGATTATGTAGGTGAGATTGACAACATTATGGATGAAGTAAGAGTTGAGGTTGAATCGATCCCGGTTGAAGCCCAGGCTGCGTTTACCCGTGAATCATTACTGGATGCCGCCGGACTTGAAACCCGTCTTGATCTGGTGGTTAGCGGCAGCGACCTGCAGCAGGTAATCAGCTTAACCGAGCAGGCCGTAAAACTACTTGAAAAACATCCTTCGTTTACTGATATACAATCTTCACTGGAAGAAAGCCGCCCCGAGGTGCACATCAGGCTGGATCACAGCCAGGCTTTGCAAAAAGGGGTAACCCTGATCCAGGTGGCCACGGCAGTCCGCCAGGCTCTGGAAGGTATACCGGTCAGCCGGATGGAGACCGAATCGGGCGTCTTGAATATCGTCCTCGGCTACCAGAAACAGGACATTAATACGCTTGACGATCTCGGGAATATCGGTTTTTATTCACCTACCGGCGAATACCTGAAATTGGATGAAGTCGCAGAATTAACCGAAGCTTACGGACCACAAAGTATCCCCCGGGAGAACCAGCAGATAGTCGGTCAGATCCAGGTTCAGTACAGCAATATCGATCTGGGCTCGGCCACGACGGAAGCGCTGGCCATCTTAGAAGATCTCAGCCTGCCTGCCGGGTATGAAATAAAAAATGCCGGCAGTTCAAATCTGATGGGCGATGTAATGTCTGAACTGCAGCTGGTGATGATCGTTGCCGCTCTTCTTGTCTACCTGGTTATGGCTGCGCAGTTTGAATCGCTGCTTCATCCTTTCATTATCATCTGCAGCTTGCCCCTTGCTTATACCGGTGCGGTTCTGGCTTTGATTCTGACCGGCAATGAAATCAGTATCCCGGCGATGATCGGCGTGGTAGTGCTTTCCGGGGTGCTTGTTAATGACGGCATCATCATGGTCGATTTTATAAATCAGCAGAGAAGGATTCACGGCCTGCCGCTTGTCGAAGCGATAGTGGAAGGGGCGTCGGCCAGGTTGAGGCCAATCCTGATGACGACTGCCACAACAGTTTTGGGGCTTGTTCCCCTGGCCATGGGCCTGGGCGAAGGAGGACAGCTTCAGGCGCCGATGGCGCTAACGATCATCGGTGGTCAGATTACCGGAACGATCCTTTTGCTCCTGGCCATACCGTCGATCTATAAAGTTGTTAATCGTGAAGTGGCTGGTGGCCTTACGGATTCGGGTTCAGCAAAAACTGTGGTAGTAAATGGAAAATTAAACGGCTTTCGTAACGGGAAGGATCGCAAATTTCTGATGTTGGTGTTACGCATGGTGCTGGTTTTAGCGCTGGCAGCACTGATTTTATACCTTCTGGGTACATATTGGTAACCCTGATCAATTAAAGTGGCGGATTGCCTGATTTATGAGATTCTGCAAAGGAGGGAGTGTCCGGGATGAGCTTAGATCTTACCGATAAACGGGAAGCAAACAGCAAGAAAGAACAGATACTGCTTGCCGCGGTCGACAAATTTCTGGAAAAAGATTTTTACCAGGTCACAGTAGTTGAGATTGCCGAACAGGCCGGGGTGGGCAAAGGTACTGTCTACGAGTACTTTGACAGTAAAGAAGAGCTTTTCAAGGAATGCTTTGCTTACTGTGCTGATTTTTACCTGCAGTCTTTCAGAGAATACCTTGCCAAACCGCATTCAGTAAAGGATGCGCTCTATAATGTTGTCAGCGCTCACCTTGATCTCTTAAAGGGCAACCGCAAAAGGCTGCACCTGCTCTATAATGAGAGGCCTTTGAATTTCCAGGAGCTGCAGGGTTGGGTTATTGACAGGCGCCAGGAGCTTCTCCATGAAGTAGTCAACCTGCTCCGCGAAGGGATCAGTATCCATGAGGTGCGCTCCGATATTGATGTTGAAATGGCGGGGAGACTTTTCCTGGCGCTGACCTATGTTGTCATGGGCGGGATGGTCATTATTGATAACCTTGAACTAACCGAGAATCAGGTTGCCGGACTGCTTAATCTTTACTGGGACGGCATCGGAGTGTAATGGGGGGATGTGGTAAGCACCCATCCCCCCGTCACGCTCCATGATTCCTTTATTTTAGCGCATTTGCCAGTTCACGGCCGAAGGCTTTAGCCGCTTCTACTGCTTGCTCGTCAGGATTCCAGAGCATTTTAAGCCCATTACTCTCAACCAGCTCAAATCCTGCTTCCGTAAACAGTTTATTGATTACATCAACTGATTCGCCGCTCCAGCCGTAACAGCCGAAAGCAGCGGCTTTTTTCTGCTGAAATTTCAGGCCTTTCAAAATTTCCATCAAAGCAGCAATGGAATGCAGAATTCCTTTGTTTATAGTGGGCGATCCGATGATGATCAGCTTCGATTTAAAAATTTCCGTAATTACATCGTTTATATCGGAACGGGCGGCATTGTAGAGTTTAATATTCAGATCCCCGCCAGCTGTTTTCAACCCGGCTACGATCGCTTCCGCAGCCCGCCTTGTTCCATCCCACATAGTGTCATAAATAACGGTTACCTGGTTTTCCTGGTAATTGTCAGCCCACTCCAGGTACTTGTTAACGATCTGTAACGGGTTGTCGCGCCAGATTACTCCATGGCTGGGGCAGATCATGGTGACCGGCAGATTCATACCCACTACTTCTTTAATCTTGGCGGTTACCAGCGGGCTGAAGGGTGTCAGGATATTGGCATAGTACTTAATTGCCTCACCATAAAGTTCACTTTGATCTACCAGATCATTGTACATATACTCGGAAGCATAATGCTGTCCGAAAGCATCATTGGGAAAGAGGATGCTGTCGCCCGTCAGGTAGCAAAACATGCTGTCCGGCCAGTGCAGCATCTTTGCCTCAACGAATACCAGGGCTTTGCCACCTCCGAGGTCGATCTGATCACCGGTTTTAACCGGCTTAAAATTCCAGTCTTCATGGTAATGTCCACGCAAAGATTTAACCCCTGCGTTGCTGCAATAGACAGGCGTGCCTGGTATTTCGCGCAGCAGTTCCGGCAGGGCGCCGCTGTGATCGGTTTCAGCGTGATTGGCAACAATGTAATCAATCTTCTTCAGGTCAATTTCTTTTTTCAGGCTCTTAACAAATTCTTTGGCAAACGGCCCCCAGACAGTATCAACCAGGACCGTTTTCTCAGGGCCCCTGATCAGGTAGGAATTGTATGTACTGCCGCGATGAGTGCTCAGTTCGTCACCGTGAAATTTTCGCAGTTCCCAGTCAACTTTTCCCACCCAGGTCACATTATCGTTCACTTTAAAAGACAATTTTAACACCTCCGGTTTGCGCAACTTGTTATTGTCTTAACTATATCATGAACGAATCATAACCAGCATCATTTTAAACCGTTTATTTGCTTTCAAAGCGTGAGGTTCGTGAGCGGGCATGATGATCATTTCGCCTTCCCTGACCTGGTGTGCCTTCCCGGATATAATAATTTCTGCTTCGCCATCCAACACAATGACCATTGCATCAAAAGGGGCGGTATGTTCGCTTAATCCCTGACCCTGGTCAAAAGAAAAAATGGTAACAGTGCCCGTATCTTTTTTGAGAACTTCCTTACTCACTACGGCGCCATCCTGGTAAGCGGCAAGATCCTTCATCTTCAACGTCTCTGCTAAAAACTCTTTCATATCAACGGCAACTCCTTTAGCTTGGGTTTTATTTATAACCATAAAGGTTATATTTATTTTATCATAGTCTTAAAGTGGATACAACCATATCCGGTAACTTCATACTTGCTAAGAATAGAGGAAACTTAGTCCTGCCTGTCAAAATAAAAGGCAACAATTTATTTAAGGGTGGTCGGTTATGAGAACGAAGAAGTTCGTAATTTTAACTTTGGTAATTTTGGCTTTGATCACTGTGGTTGTCGTCCCGTTCCTCGGCACCTCCGACCAGGGGCGCAGTTTAATCCGCTCCGATCAGAATAAAGTGGTGGTAATCTCCCTGACCGGGGCTATCCAGGAAGCAGCAGGAGGATTCCTGGCTGGAGGGATTACCCCCGGCTATGTTCAGAGACAGTTAGATAAAGCGGAAGCTGATGCGCAGATAAAAGGTGTGGTTCTGAGAGTGGAAAGCCCGGGAGGCTCAATCGCCGCTTCACAGGAAATTGCCGCGCTGATCAGGAATTTCGGCAAACCGATCGTAGTCTCCATGGCTGATATGGCTGCTTCGGGTGGTTACTACATTTCTGCTCCTGCCCAGGGCATAGTAGCCCAACCCGGTACCCTGACCGGTTCAATTGGCGTGATTAGCACCCTGATCAATACAGAAGGGCTCTACGAAAAGCTGGGCCTAGAAGTTGAAACGATAAAATCCGGGGAATTTAAGGATATGTTCAGCCGCGCGCTGACAGAAGAAGAGCGTTCAATCATGCAAGCTATATCCGATGAAGCCTATGCACAATTTATTACGGATGTCGCGACTGACCGGGGGATGGATCCGGCAGTGGTCCGGGAGTTGGCTACCGGGCAGCTCTATCTCGGAACGCAGGCTTTAGAACTCGGATTGGTAGACCGCCTGGGCGGAATCGAAGAGGCCATCGATTATCTGGCTGAATTAAATAACCTTGAAAACCCGGTTCGCTACGAGTTTCCTCAACCTTCAGCTTTCAGCCAGCTCTTTGATATCGGCTACCGGGTACTGGCTGCATTTGAAAAGAATATTTTGGGGTCAGATCTTCTGTTGCTTGAGACCCTGCGCGATGGATTTGTTCCTGAAATACGTTATCAAATCAGGTAAATGCTTATTAATCCTACTTATACAAAGCTAGAGAATAAAAACCGAAGGAGGCGGTAACTCATGATTGATCAGGTTGTTAACTGGCTGTATGGGACGCTCACCAGGCCGGTTCAAACCTTAAATGAAATTGCGCGGGAGAAGCCGGCCAATGCTGCTTTCCTCATTTACTTAGGAGTGACGATGCTGGGAGTCCTGGCATCAATTTTTAATGAACAATCCTATCAGGCTTTTCAGGCTTTGATGCTTGAAGCTAATCTTAATATACCGGTCTCGGTGATTATTGCCGCTTCGCTGCTTATTGGCATAATCTCGATTTTTATCATTACGGGCGTGCTTCATCTTTTCGCCCGCCTCTTTAAAGGAAGCGGGGGCTTCTGGAACCTTTTCTCAGCCTATGCATTTGCTAATTTCCCCTTGATCATCGGGGTGCCGGTTACTTTATTAAGTGGATTTTTTGGAACAGTCGGCAATATTATCACCAGCCTGATTAGCTTTGGTCTGTCGATCTGGGTCTTGGTGCTGCAGGTGATTGCTGTGCGGGAAAGCCATAATCTTTCAACCGGAGCCAGTATCGGGGTATATGTCCTGCACCTGGTCATCCTGGTCGGAATTCCTGTGCTCGTAGCGGTAGCCATAGTATTTGCTTATTTGTCGTTTTAAGGCTCTTGGGGATCTATTCATCCGGTAAAAAGAGCTCATCGAGCGGTTTCAGAATCTCGATAACCCAGTTGAACCCGCCTTCAAGATTAACCTGGTAGGCCAGGGAAGCTGATTCTTCGACTACTTTACGGACTATCCGGCGGGCTTCTTCTTCGTCATTGCTATAGAGGGCTTTGCGTGCTTCAAAAAGAGCCCGGTGAACCTTTTTTTTCAGTATTTTTTCTTCCCTGGATTTTGATAAGACTGGTGGTTTTCTAGTCATATCGATCGATCTGTCCATCCTTTCTAAGGATGAAAAATAAATAAATTGATTGCTATTAGTTTATCAGCCCGGACTCATAATAACAATGGCAGGGAAGGTGACAGCCTTCGACCTCGGGAATAATAACACTGAAGATCGCGAACTGATCGCCGAACTGAACCGCAAATATGCAGGTCGGCAGGCTGACCGCCCCCCTGAAAAGGAGAGATCGAAAATTATCGGTCTGGCAGTCAGGGTGGTTGCCCTCCTGCTGGCCCTGGTTTTTTTCTTTACGGTTACCGGCCGCTGGTTGTCGGTTTTTACCGGACCGGCGTACAGTTTTCTGCGCGAATCATGGTTGCTTTCATCCAACCCGGTCGTAGATCAGGCGAAAGAAGCGGTCGTTCAGGTTTTTGTTGAGAATAAGGCCGGCTCGGCCGATGGCAGTTTGCGGGGCAGCGGTTTTAATATCAGCGAAAAAGGACTGATTGTGACCAACCGCCATTTGGTGGAAGATGCGGCACTGGTCAGGGTTTCATTTCCGGATCGCGGATTTTATATCGCCGGTAATTGGCTGATGTCAGAAGATGTTGATTTGGCTTTAGTGGTCATTGAGGGCGATAACCTGCCGGTGTTGCCGCTGGCGGAATACTCTTTTGTTCCGGGGGAAGAAGTGTTAATCATCGGTAATCCCCTGCAGTTTGCCCGTATTGCCAACAGGGGAAAAGTAACCGGGTACATGCAGGCCGGGTGGCGGGAAACCCCTTATCTTGTAATCGAGGCCATGATTTACCCGGGAAGCAGCGGCAGCCCGGTTATGAATTTAAAAGGTGAGGTTGGCGCAATTATCTTTGCAACCCTGCGCACCAGGGATCCGGAAGAAGTTAAAGGGCTGGCTGTTAATGTAACTGAACTGGTTGAATTACTGATCAATCACCAACCGGATTAATAGGAAGGAATAGGCCTGCTTTTGTCGAATCATTTCGAAAAGTAGACATTGAATACTGAAATGGTGGAGGGATCAATATGGCTGAAGAACAGTATGTTGGAGTATCGGTTCCGCGTAAAGACGGTCCGGATAAGGTTCGCGGCAAATTACGCTACTTAAACGATCACTTGTCACCGGAATTTCTTCATGCGGTTATAAAAGTAAGCCCTCATGCCCATGCCAGGATCATCAAGGTTGATGTATCGGCGGCTCTCAAATCATCAGGCGTCCGCGCTATACTGACCGGTGCCGATATACCCGGTAATATCGGAATTTATCTCGGTGATAAACCGCCGCTGGCCCGTGGTAAGGTTCGCCATTACGGTGAGCCGGTTGCCGCTGTTGTTGCAGACAGTGAAGCCGAAGCGATTGCGGCCCTGCCTTTGATTACCGTAGAATATGAACCCCTCCCGGTTGTTGACTCTCCCGGTGCGGCATTGGCCGAAGGAGCCCCGATTTTGCATGAAGAGATGGCTGCTTACAGCCACATACCGGCGATTTTCCCCGAACCGGGAAGTAATATTGCCAACAGGACTAAAATTCGCAAAGGTAACACAGAGCAGGGTTTTAAGAACTGCGATTTTGTGGTTTCCGGTTTCTTCAGTTTTCCTCCCGGCGATCATGTTGCTATGGAAACCAGGGCGTCAACCGCAGAAATTCTTGAGGACGGACAGGTAGTGATCCACTCCACCACCCAGGCTCCTTTTGTAGTGCGCAGTTTACTGGCGACAGCTTTTAACCTGCCTCCCGGTAAAATTACGGTGATTACCGGTCCTCTTGGCGGCGGTTTTGGAGGAAAAGCCGGAATTCAGTTAGAAGGACTGGCCTACCTGCTGACAAAAGCTGTTGGCGGGCGACCGGTCAGGCTGGTGAACAGCCGTGAAAATGATCTTGTCTCCTCACCGGGACGGACCGGACTTGAGGCTAAAATCAAGCTGGGCTGCACGCAGGATGGAAAACTGCAGGCTGCTGAGATCTATTTTTGCTTTGACAGCGGCGCTTATGCCGATTATGCGGTAAACATCAGCCGGGCTGCTGCGATAGCCTGCACCGGGCCCTACTTGATTCCGAACATCTGGTGTGATTCCCTTTGTGTTTATACCAACCATCCCTTTGCCACCGCTTACAGGGGTTTCGGGCATATAGAGCTGGCTTTTGCCATGGAGCGGGCTGTAGATCTGCTTAGTGAAAAAGCCGGTTATGATCCACTTGAGTTCAGAATAATAAATGCAATCAAGACCGGCGATGCTACACCAACCCAGAGCGTGATGGACGCGAACACCGGTGATCTCAGGGAATGCTTAAAACGGGTTGGGGTTATGCTGGATTGGCAGAATGGACAACGCGCTGAGCTTTCGGACGGCCGGGTGAGCGGAAAAAGTGTCAGCTGTTTCTGGAAAGCGCCGGCAATGCCCACAAATGCCGACGGCGGGGCGATTCTGACTTTTAATGAAGATGGAACCGTTAATCTGCACTGTGGGGTTATTGAGATCGGGCAGGGTATAAAAACCGCCCTGGCCCAGGTTCTTGCGGAAAAACTGGGCATCAGCCCCGACCAGGTGCACATTGTCAGTGAAGTTAATACCCGCGTCGCGCCGCATGACTGGGCAACAGCGGCCAGTCGCAGTCTGTTTATGATCGGCCGGGCTTTGCTTGAAGCAGCCGATGATGCTATCCGTCAGCTCTGCAGGACAGCGGCGATTGTCCTGCGCTGTCCGCCGGAGGATTTGAAGGTATCAGGCGGAAGAGTCTACCTGGCTGATGAACCGGAAATCGGTCTGCCCCTGGCTGAAGTAGCCCTCGGTTATGTCTATCCCGAAGGCAACGCTATTGAGGGACAGGTGATCGGCGTTGGCCGCTATATTTCACGCCGGTTAACGGCCATTGATCCGGAAACTGGCGCTGGACACCCGGCCCTGGAATGGACGATGGGTGCCCAGGGTATTGAGGTTGAGCTGAACCCCGCTGATGGGACATATAAGGTTACAAAGGCGGTCTGCGCCATGGATGTGGGTAAGGTCATTAATCCCTTTCTGGCCCACGGCCAGATTGTCGGAGGGATGTCAATGGGCCTCGGATTCGCCGGGTGGGAAGGATTCAATCTCAACAGTCAGGGCAGAGTAAATAATGATGACCTGCGCGGGTACAAAATCATGCGTTATGGGGAAGAGCCGCGCTACATGGTTGAATTTGTTGAATCACCCCAGAGGGACGGCCCATTTGGCGCCAGGGGCCTGGGCGAACAGGGTGTGCTGGGAATGCCCGGCGCTTTGGCCGGGGCGCTTTCCAGGGCTCTCGGACGGCAGCTCAATCGCCTCCCGCTTACTCCACAGAGTATCTGGGAAGCTGGAAGGGGGGCTAATGATGATACCCTTTGATTTCGACTACTATCTTCCGCAGACAGCAGTTGAAGCGGTCGAGTATTTTCAGAAATTAAAAGCTGAGCAGAAAAAACCTCTCTACTATGCCGGTGGAACGGAAATTATCACTTTTTGCCGCCAGCAGAAGGTTGAAACAAAAGCGCTGATCGACTTGAAACAGATCAGTGAAACACTGCTTTTTGAGAGAAAAGACGGGCAGCTGTTGGTTGGGGCCAACCTGGTCTTGAACAGGATTGCCGAGGATCAGCAATATCCGTTGCTGTCGGCAGCGGTCTGCAGGATTGCCGATCACACTGTTCGTAACCGTCTGACCCTGGGAGGAAATATTTGCGGCCGGCTGCCTTACCGTGAAGCGGTGCTGCCCTTTCTGCTGGCCGATGCCGAGCTCTTGGTGATTGGACCAGACGGTCAGCGAACAGAGAAAATATCAAACCTTTTTGATAAACGCTTGAAACTCGGGAAAGGCGAGATCTTGCTGCAGTTTAGAGTAGCGGTGGAAAAGCTTGACCTGCCTTACTGGACCAGGCGCCGTGAGAAACACGGCCCGGTTGATTATCCTCTTTATCACCTGGTTTCGGTCAGGGATCAGGGAAGACTTAAAATCGCTGTATCAGGGCTTTGCTCTTTTGCTTTTCGCAGCGAAGAACTGGAACGGGTGATCAGTGAGTATGAAGGGCGGCCAGAGGATTTAGCCCGGTTAATCCCTGAAAACCTGCCTGGCAAAATTAATGATGATGATCGCGGTTCTGCGGCCTACCGCAGAGCCCTCTTCGAGCAGGATTTGGCGCTGCTGCTGAAGGAAATGGAGGGTCGCTGATGGACGTCTATCTAAAGGGAGTCAACAAAATTACATTGAATGTTAACAATGAGAAAAGGCAGGTTGTGGTAAGACCTGCAGACACCCTGTTGCGGGTCCTGCGTGAAAAACTCGGTCTGACTGGCGCCAAACCGGGTTGTGAGAACGGAGATTGCGGGGCTTGCACGGTACTGCTTGACGGGGTTCCGGTTAAATCGTGCCTGGTGCTTGCGGTTGAAGCACAGGGAAGAGAAGTCATAACTGTTGAAGGACTGAAAGATACAGCCATCCAAAAAGCATTTCTTGAGGAAGGCGGCTATCAGTGTGGATTCTGCACTTCCGGTTTTCTGGTCAATGCTTACGCTATGTTGGAAAAGCACCCGGACGCTTCAGCAGAAATATCCCGCGACTGGTTGCAGAGTAACCTGTGCCGCTGTACAGGCTATGAAGGGATTAACCGTTCAATTGAAAAAGCAAAAGAATTGTTAAGCCGTTAAGATCCTGTTGCGGTAGATGCGGGGGGGCGTCATCATTAAACACAGTGAATTGGATCAAATCTTTAAGCGCCACGGTTTTGATGATTATCGATGGATCAAGGCTTCAGCGATCGAGGTTGCCAACTGGGTGCGGTTCAAGTGTATGTTTGGCTGCACCAGTTATGGCAAAAAGGGAACCTGTCCCCCGCAAGTACCGCCGGTGGATGAATGCAGGGCCTTCTTTAATGAGTATACAGATGCCGTGCTTTTTCATTTTGTCAAGAAGCTGGAGAAACCTCTCGATCGGATTCCCTGGAGTAAAGATCTCAGTCAGAAGCTGATCAAAATAGAGCGGGAAGTTTTCTGGGCAGGATATTATAAAGCCTTTATGCTTTTCATGGATGAATGTCGTTTATGCAGTGATTGTACCGGGACACGGGAAGGGTGTATCCATAAAGATGATGCGCGGCCGGGCCCTGAATCGCTGGCTGTCGATGTTTTTTCAACTGTTCGCAACGCCGGTTATCCAATCGAAGTCCTGAGCAGCTATGATCAGGAAATGAATCGTTATGCAATTTTAATGATCAATTAGACTTTTTCTGCAAGAAAAGATCAAGGAGGATTCCAGAAATTATCTGAATCCTCCTTCATAAAATTCATTAAAATAAAGCGGTTTAGCTTTGTATATTTTTACGCTTCCTGCGTAAAAATGCGGCCGGCAAGTTCGCGATCCAGCATTAGGATGCCATGGCCCTGCTCGCCCACCCGCTTTACAAGACTCAGCAGCCTGCTCATTGAAGCTTCCTCTTCGACCTGTTCATCAATGAACCACTGTAAAAAGCCGATACTGGGGTAATGCTTTTCTTCCTGGGCGGTTTTCATCAGTTCAGTGATTAAACCGGTGACCAGTTTTTCGTGCTCAAGAGCCAGGGTAAAAATCTCTTCCACTGATTTAAAATCCCTTTTTGGATCTTTAAAACCGGTAATCAACGCTTCTTCACCCTGGTCATTGATAAATTCGAAAAATTTCATAGCGTGGGACCGTTCTTCTTCAGCCTGGACTATGAAAAAGTTTGCAAAACCGTCAAGTTCTTCTTTTTTAAAATAGGAAGCCATGGCCAGGTAGTAATGTGCGGAATAAAATTCATGAGTAATCTGTTCATTTAATTTCGCCAGAAGTTTTTTTGGTAACATTGTATTCCCTCCTTTTTGAGGTTATTATAATATTTTAAATATAATAATGCAATAATTAGGATTTGTTACTGATTAGCATTGGGTCCTTTTAACCATCTAATAACCCATTGTGCATCATCTGCTAAGTGACTATAATACCAAAGAGATAATTCCATAATATACTGTCTATTGCGTCTTTTTAAGGTTGACGCTTTTTTACCTGAACCGGGCAGGATTCGCCTTTTCGTGAGGAGAATAAGAACAGGTCTGTTTATGTCGAAATAGCGGTAAAGGGAGTGATTAAATTAAATGGAAGAACAACTGCAAACAGTATTTGCTTCATTTAAAGGCGAAAAAAATGAGTTAATCCCTGTGCTGCAGAATGTTCAGGAAGAGCTGGGGTATTTACCCGAAGAGGCAATGAAAGCGGTTGCCCGTTTTGTCCGTGTTCCTGAGAGCAAGGTTTTCGGGGTGGCCACCTTCTACGCCCGCTTTCATCTGAAGCCACGCGGCCGGCATATAATCCGCCTCTGCTGTGGAACAGCCTGTCATGTTCGTGGCGCTAAAAAAGTGGCCGATAAGGTTAAGGATGTTCTGAAAGTCAGTGTCGGCGAAACCACAGCCGATCAGCAATATACCTACGAAGAAGTTGCCTGTATCGGAGCTTGTGGGTTGGCGCCGGTTATGACCATAGACGATAAAACATTCGGCAAGCTAGACCCGGATAAAACGAAAGGTATAATCGAGAGCTTCGGCGGCGAACCTGAAGGGGGGCAAGCTTAAATGGAGCATTTTATCGATCATTGCTGTGAAAAGTGTTTCAACAGTAAGGAGAGACCCTGCGATGTTTTTATCGAATGCTGTCTGGAAGGGCCTCTATGTCATGAAAATGAAGAGTGTAAAGCAGCCCGTGAAGCGATTATCAATAAGTATTCACATGGCTCGGCTTTTCGGGAACACTGAAGCCGGAACAGGGTTGGGGATCTAAGAAAGGAGAGAGGCTAAGTGTATGAACGTCATATTCTGATCTGTGCCGGTACCGGTTGTATTTCGTCAGGGGCCCTGGATGTCAGGGATGCCCTTGATGAAGAGCTGAAAAAGCACGGGTTACAGGACGATGTGCGCATAATTATGTCCGGCTGTCACGGCTTCTGTGAAAAAGGGCCAATATTTATTGTTTTTCCGGATGATGTTTTCTATTGTGGGGTTCAAAAAGAAGATGTAGCTGAGATCGTTGAAGAATACCTGGTCAAGGGCAACAAAGTTGAGCGATTGCTCTACAGCGACCCGGTTACCGGGGAGCGGGTGGTCTCCCATGATGAAATCATGTTTTACAATAAGCAGATGCGGCTGGCTTTGCGCAACTGTGGGGTAATTGATCCCGAAAATATAGATGAGTATATTATCAGGGGTGGGTACCTGGGTTTGAAGAAAGCGCTCCAGATGGAGCCGATGGCCGTTGTTAACGAAGTAAAATCTTCCGGCTTGCGCGGTCGCGGTGGGGCCGGGTTTCCCACCGGGATGAAATGGCAGTTTGCCAATAGCAGCGCCGGTTCAAAGAAATATATTGTCTGCAATGCTGACGAAGGCGACCCCGGAGCTTTTATGGATCGCAGTTTGCTCGAAGGGGATCCCCATGCCGTGCTTGAAGGAATGATGATTGCTGGACGGGCAATCGGCGCTGACGAAGGTTATATCTACGTACGCTCCGAATACCCGTTAGCCATCAAACGCTTGCGCACAGCCATCAGCCAGGCTGAAAAATACGGGATGCTTGGTGATAATATCCTGGGATTAGGTTTTAACTTTAAGATCAAGATCAAGGAAGGCGCCGGCGCTTTCGTCTGTGGTGAAGAAACAGCCCTGTTGGCATCGATCGAGGGTAAAAGGGGTGTGCCCCGCCACCGTCCGCCGTTCCCGGCGGTTGAGGGTCTCTGGGGTAAACCCACCTGTATTAATAACGTGGAGACCCTGGCTAATGTCCCGTTGATACTGCGTCGCGGGTCGGAGCAATTTGCTGCAGTTGGAACCGATGGCAGTAAGGGCACCAAGGTTTTTGCCTTAACCGGAAAGGTTAACAACACCGGTTTGGTTGAAGTGCCGATGGGTGTTACGATCAGGGAAGTTGTTTTCGATATCGGCGGTGGTATTCGCTTCGGTAAAAAATTCAAAGCAGCCCAAATCGGTGGCCCATCGGGCGGTTGTATTCCCGAAGAACATCTTGATTTGCCAATCGATTTTGATTCACTAACCGCAGCCGGAGCGATGATGGGCTCCGGAGGACTGGTTGTCGTGGATGAAGACACCTGCATGGTTGACATGGCCCGCTATTTTTTAAATTTCACCAAGAACGAATCCTGCGGTCAGTGTATACCATGTCGGCTTGGAACGGCCCAGATGTACACAATTTTAGAGGATATTACCGAGGGACGCGGCAAACCGGAAGATCTCGACCTGCTCCAGGAACTGGCCTGGGCTGTTAAAAAGGGCTCGATGTGCGGTCTGGGACAAACTGCCCCCAACCCGATTTTAACCACCCTGCGATATTTCCACCATGAATATGAGGCCCATGTTAATGAAAAACGCTGCCCGGCCCTGGTTTGTAAAGCGCTGCTTCAGTACCGCATAGACCAGGAGAAATGTATCGGTTGCCAGCGCTGTGCCAAGGAGTGCCCGGTTGAAGCGATCAGTGGGGAGAAGAAAGAGCCGCACGAAATTGATCAGGATTTATGCACCAAGTGCGGAGCCTGCTACGAGGTTTGTCCCAAAAAGGTACGGGCGGTACTGGTAGTCTCAGAAGGATTGCCCCAGGCCGAAGAACATATACCATGTGAGGAGGGATGCAAATGTCAGAGCTAATTACCCTGACTATCGATGGAGTGGAAATTCAGGCTGAATCGGGCACCTCAATCCTGCATGCTGCCCTGGCCAACGGGATCTATATCCCTCATCTCTGTGATCATCCCGACCTTACCTCAGTCGGGATCTGCCGGGTTTGCCTGGTGGAGATTGAGGGGCGCAGACCTACTGTATCCTGTATGACCCCAGTTGAAGAAGGGCTGGTTGTCACTACAGCCAGCGCCGATCTGGATCAGACCCGCCGGGTTAACCTGGAGCTGCTTGTGCTTAATCATGACTATAACTGCCAGAGCTGTGCCAAAAACAGCCGCTGCCAGCTGCAGGAGTTAACCCGCTATATTGGTTTGGATGAAGAGCGGATCAAGGCGATGCGTAAACCGGTTCTTGATCATCCATTAGATGATTCCAACCCCTATTATTTACGCGATATGAACAAGTGTGTTCTCTGCGGGGTGTGCGTACGCACCTGTGAAGAGATCCAGGGTGACAGTTGCATAGACTTCGCTTTTCGAGGGATGAAAACCAAGATCAGTGTTCTCGGTGATAAACCGATCATCGATTCAACGTGTGTTACCTGCGGCGAATGTGTATCGCGCTGCCCGGTCGGCGCTTTGGTGCCCCGCAAAGCGATTGAACCAACTTACGAAGTTGAAACTATCTGCCCCTTCTGTGGATGCGGCTGTGGCATTGTCGTAGGAGCGCGTGGCAACAGGGTTGTCAGTTCGCGAGCTGTAGCAGACAGCCCGGCAAGCGGCGGCAGTCTCTGTGTAAAGGGCCGCTACGGCCTTGGTTTTGTCAATCACCCGGACCGGCTGACACACCCCTTAATCCGTAAGGACGGGGAACTGGTCGAGGCAAGCTGGGAAGAAGCTCTGTCGCTCATAGCAAGCAAACTGGGGCAATACAAAGGCGATCAATTTGCCATGATTGCTTCGGCAAAATGCACTAATGAAGACAATTATGTGATGCAAAAATTTGCGCGGGCAGTGATGGAAACTAATAATATTGATCACTGCGCCCGCCTCTGACACGCTCCTACCGTGGCCGGTCTGGCCATAGCACTGGGTTCGGGAGCAATGACCAACTCGATAGCCGAAATTGGCGATGCAAAATGCATCCTGGCAGTTGGAACCAGCACGACGGATGCCCATCCCATTATCGGTTACCAGGTTAAAAAAGCGGTTCGCAACGGGGCTAAGTTGATTGTTGCCAATCCTCAGGAAGTTGCCCTGGTTAATTTTGCCGATCTTCACCTGCCATTAAAACCGGGCAGTGATGTAGCCCTCCTGATGGGTATGGCGAGGGTCATCATCGAAGAAGGGCTTCATGATCAGCAGTATATTGAAGAACGCTGTGAGAATTATGAACAGTTTAAAAAGTCGCTTGAAAGCTACACCCCGGAATTTGTCAGTGACATGACCGGGCTGCCCTGGGATGATATCGCCAAAGCAGCGCGGATCTATGCTGAAAACAGCCCGGCATCGATTCTCTACTGCATGGGTGTCACTCAGCATTCGCACGGCACTGATAACGTTCTGGCGGTCAGCAACCTGGCCCTGATCACCGGTAATCTCGGGCGTGTTTCAGCCGGTGTTAATCCCCTGCGCGGCCAGAACAATGTTCAGGGTGCCTGTGATATGGGCTCCCTGCCCAATGTCTTTACCGGTTACCAGAAAGTTGACAACGAAGAAGCCCGCAAGAAATTTGAAACAGCCTGGGGCGTACCTCTCAGTGGAAAGCCGGGGTTAACCCATACTGAAATCTTTGACGCCGCCTATAATGGTGAGATCAAAGCGATCTACCTGGTTGGGGAAAACCCGGTTCTGACAGAAGCAAATGCCGCCCATTCGATCGAGGCGATGGACAAACTTGAATTTTTTGTCGTTCAGGATATCTTCCTCAATGAAACGGCTCAGAAAGCTGATGTAGTTCTTCCGGCTGCATCTTTCGCTGAAAAGAACGGCACTTTTGTTAATACGGAAAGACGCGTCCAGCGCGTGCGCCGGGTTATTGATCCGGTTGGTGAAGCCAAGCCTGATTGGTGGATTATCAGTGCTATTGCCAATGAGATGGGAGTCGAAGGTTTTGCCTACAACAGTGCGGAGGAGATTTTTAAGGAAATGACCTCTCTGACGCCAAGTTATGCCGGGATCACTTATGAGCGTCTTGAAACCGGCGGGCTCCAGTGGCCCTGCCCGGCAGAGGATCACCCGGGGACACGAATCCTGCATACTGAGAAATTTGCTACTCCAACCGGCAAAGGCAAGCTGGCGGCCATCGAGTTCAGGCCTTCAGCCGAATGCTGTGACTTTGATTTTCCGTTGATTCTTACTACCGAACGCAGCCTCTACCAGTTCCATAGCACGATGACCAGGTATTCTGAAGGGCTTGACCAGCTGAGCGGGGAAGAACAGATCCTGATTAACCCCCTGGATGCTGAAAAGATGAATCTTGCTGACGGGGATTTGGTGGAAGTCAAATCGCGGCGGGGTAAAATTCAGGTCAGGGTCAAGATTTCCAGGCGCAGTCAACCGGGTGTCGCTTCACTGAGCTTCCACTTTGCCGAGTGCCCGACAAACCTGCTGACCAGCAATGCCCTTGACCCGGTGGCGAAGACCCCGGAAACCAAGGTTTGCGCGATCCGGATTGACAAAGTCTAGCTTGGCATTTACGCTAGATTACAAAATTGGAAGAGGGCGCAGCTGCCAAACGCTGCGCCCTCTTTAACGAAAACATTATGATATAATCAGTTTGCCGTTTAATAATCAGGAGGGTTTTTGACAGCCTATGTTTCCCCTGCGCGACACCATTACCTACCATGGATCTAAACTGGCAACTTTCGGGTTGATTATCATTACCGGTTTAGCTTTTCTATTCCAGCTTTCCTTGGGGATAGAAGCTTTCGAGGCAATATTTTATCATTACGGTTTTATTCCCGCTGCTTTTTTCAGCAACCCGGCTGCCGAATATTTTACCATCTTCACAAGCATGTTTGTTCATGGATCCTTTATGCACCTGGTAGGCAATGTCTGGTTTCTCTGGGTATTCGGACCGGCTGTTGAAGGGCGGCTTGGTTTCTTTCGCTTTCTAATTCTCTACCTGCTCTCAGGGATTGCAGCAGCATTGCTGCAAGGGTTTTCTGTACCCGACAGCACAATCCCGATGGTGGGAGCTTCCGGAGCCGTTTCAGGCTTATTGGGCGCTTACCTGGTTTTATTCCCCAGGGCCAGGGTATTGACGGTTATTCCACCATTGATCTTCTTCTTTTTTTGGCTCCCGGCCCCGATCTATCTTGGTTATTGGGCGGTCATCCAGGTTGTCTACGCCTTTGCCGGCCTGCCCGGCATCGCCTGGTGGGCACATATCGGCGGTTTTGCCCTCGGTTTAATCCTGATTCTGATTATGCGCCCCAAACGTAATTACCGCGCAGACCCCTTCTGGGAGTGCTGGCGGGATTACTGTTAGCTCTATTACGGCAGCGTTTTACTGAAGCGTCAAGGAGGTTTTTAAATGGAATATATGTCACAGATTTTCTGGATTTTTATTATCATCTCGGCGCTGACCCCTTACCTGCAGCAGCAGATGTTAAGGGCGGCGCGAACCCGGAAAATGATCGAACTGGAACGCAGACGCGGCAGCAGGGTAATCACCCTGATCCACCGCCAGGAGGCGCTAAACCTGCTCGGTATTCCGCTGACCCGTTTTATAAATATTGAAGACTCGGAACAGGTTCTGACGGCTATCCGCCTGACTGACAAAAATGTACCGATCGACCTGATCCTGCATACGCCTGGTGGCCTCGTGCTTGCGTCTGAGCAGATTGCCGAATCCTTAATGCGCCACCCGGGCAAGGTATCGGTATTTGTACCGCATTATGCCATGTCGGGTGGAACGATGATTGCTTTAGCGGCAGATGAACTTATCATGGATGAAAATGCCGTATTAGGACCACTTGATCCTCAGCTCGGACAGTACCCGGCTGCTTCGCTGGTTAAGGTTTTGGAAAGCAAGCCAATTAAAGACATTGATGATCAGACCGTCATTTTAGCAGACGTGGCTGTTAAAGCTTTAAAACAGGTGAAGGCTACCGCTAAAAACCTGCTGGCCAAGCATCTGGATGAGGATAAGGCTGATCAAACCGCTGAGCTGCTGACACAGGGCACCTGGACCCACGATTACCCGATTGATGTTGCCCAGATTGCCGGTTTGGGTATTAATGTCAATACAGATATGCCCCAGGAGATTTATGCCCTGATGAGCATGTTTCCCCAACCGCGCAATGCCCGGCCCAGTGTTGAATATAACCCCGGTCCGATATACCCGGTTTCCCCTAAAGAAAAATAAACATAAAAAAACAGTGGAACCTGGCTTTATAACCCGGTTCCACTGTTTTTTAATTTACTATTTTATTTTAGCCCAGGTGTCTCGCAACTGGACGATGCGGTTGAAAACCAACTGATCCTCTTTTGATCTCTCCGGCTCTAAATAAAAATAGCCTTTACGTAAAAACTGAAAGCGACTGCCCGGAAGAGCTTCCCTGATTGAAGGTTCGACCGGAACATCATGACACACCAGCAGGGAATCCGGATTAATCAGGGCAGTAAAATCTCCTTCTTCAGCTTCTTCCGGGTTTTCGACAGAAAACAATGGATCATAGAGGTTGACAGTGGCATACGCTGCATGATCCACCGCTACCCAGTGGATTACCCCTTTTACCTTTTTACCGCTGGTGTCAGATCCACTTCTGGTGTCTGGATCATAGGTGCAGCGCAGTTCAAGCAGATTACCCTTTCCGTCTTTGACGGCTTCGTCGCAGCGGATAATGTAAGCGCCTTTAAGGCGTACTTCCCGGCCAGGCGCCAGCCTGAAGAATTTTTTAGGCGGTTCCTCCATAAAGTCTTCCTGTTCGATATAAAGGGTGCCGCTGAAAGGCACTGGTCGGGTTCCGGCGTTCTCATCCCCGGGGATGTTTTCCATCTCAAACACTTCAGTTTTGCCTGCCGGCCAGTTGGTGATGACCACTTTTAGTGGTTCTAATACAGCCATGACCCGGGGAGCTTTGTTTTCCAGGTCCTGCCGGATGCAATGTTCAAATAGGGCAAAATCGGCAGTGCTGTCAGCCCGGGATACGCCGACCCGGTCCTGAAAATCGGCTATAGCTTCCGGGGTAACTCCTCTGCGTCGCAGTCCTGCTATAGTAGGCATACGCGGATCATCCCAGCCTTCAACATAGTTTTCCTCAACCAGGCGGCGCAGTTTACGCTTGCTCATCACCGTGTAGTTCATTCCCAGGCGGGCAAACTCAGTCTGGCGGGAACGGTACTTTATTTTTTCCGGAATCAGCTCTACTGCCCGGTCGACAATCCAGTCATACAGCGGCCGGTGATCGCTGTACTCAATGGAGCAGAGCGAGTGCGTAATTCCTTCCAGGGCGTCGGAAAAGGGATGATCAAAATCGTACATCGGGTAGATGCACCATTGGTCTCCGGTCCGGTGATGGTTGGCGTGTAGAATGCGGTAGATAACGGGATCTCGCATATTCAGGTTGCCTGAAGCCATATCAATCCTGGCTCGCAGCACCCTGCTGCCGTTCGGAAATTCACCGTTACGCATTCTTTCAAAAAGGTCGAGATTTTCTTCAACCGGCCGGTTGCGATAGGGGCTTTCCAGGCCTGGTTCAGTCAGGGTGCCCCGGTAATCCCTGATTTCATCAGGGCTTAAATCACAAACATAGGCATAACCGGCTTTAATCAGGCGCTGGGCGAACTGGTATTTGACCTCGAAATAGTCGGAAGTAAAAAAGAGGCGATCTTCCCAGTCGGCGCCAAGCCAGCGAATATCTTCAATAATTGAATCGACGAACTCCTGCTCTTCTTTTACCGGATTAGTGTCATCAAATCTTAGGTTAAACTTACCGTTAAAATCTTGCGCAATCATATAATTTAGAAGAATGGCCTTAGCGTGGCCGATATGCAAATAGCCGTTAGGCTCGGGAGGAAAGCGGGTATGAACCGGGCTTCCTTCAAGGGTTCCCTTTTCCAAATCCTCACGGATCATGGTGTAAATAAAATTAGTTTTTTGCTCTGCCTGGATCTTTTCGGCCACTAAAATCTTCCTTTCCTGAACAATGGACTGTTTATGTTGATCTAAGGATTGTCCCTTCGTGATTATACCCTATTACATTTCTTTATTTAAATAATTATACCTTCATATTACTTTCTTTATTGGATATAATGGGGAGGTGGCAGAATATGCAGACCAGTCGTTGAACGGAGGTTGCTGAATGAATGATGTTTTCCAGATTACCCTGATCGGTTTAGGCGCCGGGGTAATCGGTACCGGTTCGGGCGCTGTTATTGCCCTCTTTTTAAGACAACCCGGTAAAGCGACGCTTGGATTTATCCTCGGTTTTGCCGGAGGTATAATGCTGGCTATAGTTTTAAATGATCTTTTACCCGAATCGGTTGCAGCCGGAAATTTTTTTACAGCCTTCGCCGGTTTGATTTTTGGATCGCTATTCATCCTTTTTCTTGACCTAAAAATACCCCATTTTCATTTTTTTGAAGCAACGGGTGATCTGCCCCGTTTTATCCGCACCGGGACGATCCTTGGCTTAGGCATTGCCATGCACAACCTGCCGGAAGGTTTGGCAATCGGGGCCAGTTATGTAGCATCACCGGCAGTCGGTTTTACCCTCGCTCTGACCATAGCCCTGCATAATATACCGGAAGGCATAGCTATGGCCTGCCCGCTGTGTGCCGGAGGTTTGCGATTGCGCTGGATCGTTCTTTATACAGCTATGGCCGGTCTACCAATGGGGATAGGCGCCTTTCTCGGCGCAACACTGGGAGCGATCTCCGAAATGGTGCTTTCGCTTTCCTTAGGTTTTGCCGGTGGGGCGATGCTTTATATAATTTTCGGAGAGTTAATTCCCGGTTCTCAGAATTCGGGAAACGGTCATGCCGGCACTTTTGGTGCAGTCTTCGGTACAATTTCCGGTATTTTTCTTCTTGCGGTAATCTAAACCGTCCTCGCCAATAATCATCATAGGAAAGATTTACGTGAGCACCAACCGGGTGCTGACCTGGTTGCTAACACCATGTATGATATAATATACTAAAACTATAGACTTAATATATTATTATCAGGTTGAAGGGAGATGATTCTGGTGGAAAAATCCGCCAGGCAAAAACCAAACCTTCTAGGCAAGGAAAAATCGCCCTATCTGCTGCAGCATGCTTTTAATCCGGTTGACTGGCACCCCTGGAGTGATGAAGCCTTCAAGAAGGCGGCTGAAGAAGACAAGCCGGTATTTTTGAGTATCGGTTATTCGACCTGCCACTGGTGTCACGTGATGGCCCACGATTCTTTTGAGGATGAAGAAGTGGCGGCTTTGCTGAACGAAGATTATATTGCGGTAAAAGTTGATCGGGAAGAGAGACCTGATCTTGATCAGCAATATATGGCTGCCTGCCAGGCTCTTACCGGTCAGGGAGGATGGCCTTTAACCGTATTTCTCACTCCGGATCGCAAGCCTTTCTATGCCGGCACTTTTTTCCCAAAAGAAAGCCGTTATGGAATAAGTGGGATGCTTGATATCCTTCCCCGGATCAGCGAATACTGGAAAAAAGAAAAAGGGCGGGTCGTTCAGGCGGCTGATGAACTGGTCAACGCTTTGAACAGCATGACCGAAGAATCGCGTGATACCGAATCAGAGTTGGATGAGAAAGAAGGCCGGGACATCTTGCACAAGGCCTATAAACAGCTTAAATCAAGTTTCGACAGAGAATATGCCGGTTTCGGAGGGGCGCCAAAGTTTCCGGCTCCCCATCAGTTGCTTTTTCTGCTGCGCTACGGGAAAGGGCAAGATGAGCAGGATGCTGTTGAGATGGTTAGAAAAACAATTCAGGCTCTGCACCGGGGTGGAATTTTTGATCAGCTGGGATATGGTATTCACCGCTACTCGGTTGACCGGGAATGGCTGGTTCCGCATTTTGAAAAAATGCTTTATGATCAGGCGATGACACTGCTTGCTGCAGTTGAAACGTATCAGCTGGACGGTGATGCCGCAGCAGCTGAAATGGCCCGTAAAATTGCCGCTTACCTGCTGCGGGAAATGCAGGCGCCAGAGGGAGCATTCTATGCGGCAGAGGATGCTGACAGTGAAGGTGAAGAAGGCACTTACTATGTCTGGAAATTGGCTGAAATGCTTGACCTGTTCGGTGAACAGCAGGGGCAAATGCTGGCCGAGTACTACGGAGTAACTGCTGAAGGCAATTTTGAGAAAGGACTAAATGTTTTAAACAGGCGCTGCGATGATCTTCAATTTGCCGAAAAAATGGGTTTAAGCATAAAGAACCTCCAGGAGGAGATCGCAGAGACCAGGACTGTGCTGCTCGCAGAAAGGGCCAAACGGGAAAAACCATTCCTGGATGACAAAGTGGTTACCGCCTGGAATGGATTGGCTATTGCTGCCCTGGCCAGGGCCGGAAAGGTCCTTGGAGAGACCGGTTTTATCCGGGAAGCTGAACGGGCTGCGGCCTTTATCGCAAAAAACCTGGTTACACCTGCCGGTAAACTGTTAAGGCGCTACAGGGATAAAGAAGCGGCAATTGAAGCTTTTCTTGATGATTATGCGGCGATGACCTGGGCCTACCTGGAACTTTACAGGGCTACTGGCGAGCAGCAGCATCTTGATAAAGCAGTGAGTCTGAATACAATCATGCTGGATCTTTTTCTTAATCAGCGTGGAACCTTAAACTACAGTACTGAGCTAAAAGGGGACGGGCAGCTGCCCTTTGAGGCTGAAGCCTACGATGGCGCCTCCCCGTCAGGTTATTCAATGGCCGTTATGAATCAATTCCGGCTGGGCAGGTTATTACAGGATGAAGAACTTAATAAAACAGGGGATAAGTTGATTGCCGCTCAGCTTAAGAACCTCAGAAAACAGCCGACAGCCTATACCTATTTACTCTCAGCGCTTGATTACAGGTTTAATCCCGCTGATCAGATTTTGCACTGCCCGGCAGACGGCAGCTGCGAGTGGGAATAACCTTTCTGACCCCGCCCCGGGGATCGGCGACATCACCCTTATAGCGGGGTATGATATGGATGTGAAAGTGAAATACTGTCTGCCCTGCCGCTTCGCCTACATTAGCCCCGATGTTAAAACCATCGGGGTTTAGTTCTTTTTGCAAATTCCGGCACACCTGGCCTGCCAGGCTGCTGATTGCGGCATGTTCTTCAGGACTGGCATCAAAGTACGTTTCAACATGTCTTTTAGGAATAACCAAAGTATGCCCGGCACTGACAGGGCAGGCATCATAGAAAGCTAAAGCCAGTTCATTTTCATCGATAATAGCAAGACTTTCTCTGTGGCAAAAGACGCAACCTGTCATCAGCTGACCTCCTGTAATTTTTTATCTGCTTTATCTTTCTTACTATGATAACATATAGAAAACACTATCAGCAGCGGCTATTGCGCAGAACTAACTGAAATATATTCTTATTCAAGGAGGATTACCGATGGCTGATTTCAGAAACAGCACTTTTATGTTTCTGCTCGGAGCGGTTGTCGCGATCTTTGTCACAGTGCAATCGCTGGTTTTTCTCAGAAGTGCATGGCTGGAAGGCAAACGCAAAGGTTTGGAACCCGGTAAAATGAGCCGGGCAGTAATTTCAAGCGCTGTTTTCACTCTTGTTCCCTCACTGTCAATTCTACTGACGATGCTGACCCTTTCGGGCGCCTTGGGGCTGGCCCTGCCCTGGATCCGTCTTTCCGTGATTGGAGCGATAACCTACGAGCTTCCTGCTGCAGAGGCGGCAGCGCAGGCAGCCGGAGCCAGCCTGGCCGGCGCCGGGGTCCCGCTTGATGTATTTTCGGTAATTGTCTGGGTCATGACCTTGGGAATCATGTCCGGTCCTTTATTCATCATTGCTTATTTCAAGAAACTACAGGGCAGGGTTAACAAGATCAAGGTTGAAGACAACCGCTGGGGCTCGCTGCTCATTGCCGCCATGTTTGTTGGCCTGATCAGCTCCTTTTTAGGCAGTGCCTTAGCCGGTGGGCTTGTTTCGATCCTGACCTTGCTCTCATCGGCCCTGATTATGATCATCTGCATCATGCTTGAGCAAAAAGGCGGCCTGAAAATATTTAAAGACTTTGCCCTGCCGCTGAGCATGGTCGGTGCAATGGCGCTGGCAATTCTCTATGCCGGAATCCTGGGAGGTTAGCTAAATGACTGCTAAAAACGAGAAGCCTTTAAGTTATGATCAGGCTATTCACCGCATGGGTCGGATCTGGATGTCGGCTGCTCTGCTGGTCATCCTCTCTATTCCCCTGGCCATTTCAGCCTATTTCAATGTTTGGCCGGCTGCCGGTCCACTGCTTGGCGGACTTCTGCCCATTATGATGATCTATGTTCCGATCGGGATTATTGAAGTAATTACCTTTTCACCAATGCTGGGCAGCGGGGCAACCTATCTGGCCTTCACTACCGGGAACCTGACCAATCTGAAAGTTCCCTGTGCCTTGAATGCCATGGAAATAGCCGATATTGAACCCGGCTCAAATGAGGGGGAGATCATTTCTACCATAGCGGTGGCTACTTCTTCCCTGGTAACCAACCTGGTTTTGGTGATTGGAGTCCTGCTTTTTGTTCAGCTCACCCCGATCCTGGCTTCACCTGTTTTACAGCCGGCATTTGAAAATATTCTGCCGGCGCTCTTTGGCGCGCTTGGTTACCTCTATATCTCCAAAAACTGGAAACTCGCAGTGGTGCCGGTTGCCCTGATGATTATCATCTTCGTTATTGTTCCAAATGCGCCGGTCGGAATCCTGATTCCGGTCAGTGCTTTGTCGGCAATTGCTGCCGCCAGATTGATGTATAACAAGAATATGATTTAGGGGTGATCTGCTATGATCTTGTGGACTATTATCAGCCTGCTGGCAGCTTTTGTGGCCATTCTTCTAATCAGGGCGGCCCTTTTTAAGCCCGTTCAGAAATGCCCGGGAGCAGTTGCCGCATTACAGCATTTATCCGAAAGCGATCGCCTGGTTTTTGCGGAACGTTTTGCTGAAATGCTGCGCTGCCGCACGATTCATCCGGAAAGAGCAGGTGAAGATTGGTCGCCGGATGACTATAGCGAATTTGTGCGTTTCCGGGATCTGCTGGAAAAGTATTACCCGCTTGTTCATCAGCAGCTGAAACGGGAGCTGGTCATGGGTCATTCTTTGCTCTATCACTGGCCTGGCCGTAGCAGCGATCAACCTATGGTGTTAATGGCTCACTATGATGTGGTGCCGGCGGAAGCTGAACAGTGGAGTTTTCCGCCTTTTGCCGGGATAATCGACAATGATAAGATCTGGGGGAGAGGTTCTCTAGACACCAAGTGCACGCTTTTTGGTGCCCTGGAAGCGGCTGAAAAGCATTTAGCTGAAGGGTTCATACCGGCACAGGACATTTACTTTGCCTTTGGCCATGATGAAGAAACCATGGGATCGGGAGCCCCGGCGATAGTAGAACTGCTTAAAAGCCGCAATATTAAACCGGCTGCTGTATTGGACGAAGGCGGAGCGATCGTTACCGGGGTTTTCCCGGGGGTCAAAAAGCCGATAGCTGCAGTTGGCCTGTCGGAAAAGGGCCTGACCGATATTGAAGTAGTTCTGGAAGGCAGTGGCGGTCATGCTTCCACCCCGGGAAGAATTACTCCCCTGGCGGTGCTGAGCAAAATTATCCTGAGGCTGGATAAAAAACCTTTTCCGGCGTTTATGCCAGGTGAAGTCAAAGAGATGTTTAACATCCTCGGCAGGCATATGCCGTTCGGGTTAAAAATAGTTTTTGCCAATCTCTGGTGCTTTAAGCCGTTGCTGCTGGCTGCGCTGCCGCTGATCGGCAGAGAGCTTAATGCACTGTGCCGCACTACCAGTGTCTTTACTATGGCTGAAGCAAGCAAAGCTGCCAACGTGATCCCCGACCGGGTCAGGGCTGTCGCCAACATCAGGCTTTCAGCGAGCGATACCTGTGACAGCGCTTTGGACTATTTGACAGAACAGGCTAGGCAGGCATCTCTGTCTGCCAGGCAGTCTGATGATCCGCTCAAACTTTCAGTCAGGAGAATATATGGGCACAACCCTTCCCCCTCGACCAGCCCGGATTCGGAGGCCTACAGGAAACTAGCGAGGGTGGTCAGTTCTGTATTTCATGATACCCTGGTCACCCCCTACATCATGCTCGGTGCTTCTGATTCCAGGCACTTTTGTGCGATCTGCGACAATGTGCTGAGGTTTTCGCCGGTTAAAATGAGCAGGGAAGAACTGCGCAGTATTCACGGGGTCAACGAGTATATCAGCATCGATCAGCTCCAGGGGGTTGTTAATTTTTATTATAACTTTATTCGTGAATCCTGATTAAGAACCAGACGGCAGGCAGCCGGTCAAAGGAGGCTATTTCTTTAAATGCCCGGAAACAACAATGCGGAACGCTTTTTAAATGCCTACTCGACCATTGAACATGAAATGGAAAGAATTCTGAACTTAAAAGATCACCGCCGTTTTTTTGAACTGGTGGATAAAAGCGCCAGGGTTAATCCGGTTATTGAGAGGTACCGCTTTGACTTGCGCGAGTACAGCGAGCTGCGCAACGCTATTGTCCATGATCGGGCGGGCGGTGAAATCATTGCCGTCCCTACCGCTGAAGTGGTTGAAAAAATTGAACGTATCGCCAAGCTTTTAGTTGAACCGCCAAAGGTAGCGCCCCTCTTTCTGAAAGAAGTGCTTACACTTTCGGGAAACTACCCGGTAGCACGGGCGATTCGCGACCTGAGCAGGATGTCTTATACCCAGGCTCCGGTTTACGATAATGGCAGACTGGTCGGATTGCTGACTTCAAATATGATCGTTAAGTGGATGGGGATTTGCCTGGTTGAAAATAACAGGGAGATTAATATCAATGAAACTACACTACTGGATGTGATCAAAAAAACAGGTCATGAAAACGATTATGAGATTGTTTCAGCCAATCAGTCACTTTTTACTGTACCGGAACATTTCTACCGCTGGCAGCATGAAGGACGAAAGCTGGAAGCGGTTTTAATTACGCAGAATGGAAATCCTGATGAGAAGCTGATCGGTATTATAACTAATCGTGACTTACCGGCGGTTCACCGGGAAATTGAGCAGATTAGCCCTCCGGGTTCTAATGCCTGACTGGTTTGTAGCTTCATCACTAGATCCGGGTGTTGTTAAATTCTCAAAGAAACCGGAGAGTAATTGAGTCAATGATTCTTAAACTTTTTATGCGGTTCCTGCTTTTTCTCACCCTTTTAATCATCAGCCTGGGGATCCTTTTCTTTTTAAGTGATCTGCCGGCGTTCGATCGACTGAACCCTGATCAGGGCTTGAAAGAAGCGGAAACAGAAGGTGAACTGATCGATTTTTCACTTTACGCTGTCTGGCTTGATCAGGAGCTTGATTTTGAACCGGGTCCAAAGGTGCGCCCCCGGCCTGAGCCTGAACCGGCGCCGCCGCAAACCGGAGGCGCAGTCAGTAAGGAGCAGCAGATGGTTAACCTGATCAACCAGGCCAGGGCCAGCGCCGGACTGCCGCCCCTGCAGGTAAGCAGTCAGCTGACCAACGCGGCCAGGGCCAAAAGCAGGGATATGATTGATAAAAACTATTTCAGTCACACTTCTCCGACCTACGGCAGTTTTGTAGATCTGCTTAACCATTTCGGGGTGAGTTACCGGTCCGCCGCAGAGAATCTGGCGATGAATTCAAGCGGCAGTGTCACTGCGGCCCATGATATGTTGATGGCCTCCCCCGGCCACCGGAATAACATCTTGGGGAGCAGTTACAGCCTCGTTGGGGTTGGAATCCAGGTTCGCGGTGATGGCAGCCATTTTTACACCCAGCTGTTTGTGGGCTACTGAACCATTTAGTGAATCTATAAAACTAAAAATCTTAGGGTGGTATTAATAGATGCGCAATCTCCTGATCATTGTTTCATTTTTATTACTCGTCTTTTCAACCCCTGTATCGGCTGTTCATGAAGAACCGGTTTATGCTGAAGAGCATTTTTACCGGGGCAGGGTTCTCCAGGTCAACGAGACTGAAGAGCTTCAGCACCAGTATTTTACGGCCATTGAACAGGAAGTAGTGGTTGAGCTGACCAGCGGGCCTTTCCGCGGGACAGTGCTGACCATCTACAATACTTTTTTTGCCGGTGATCCGGTTTATGACTTCGTCCTTGAAGCAGGCCAGGAAGTAATCGTTGTCACAATCGGCGAAGAAGGTTCCTTTGAGCAGGCTTACGTCCAGGACCTGGCCCGGGATCGGGGCATTTTTAACCTGATTGGTGTTTTTATCATCGCTCTTCTCCTGGTGGGCAGGATGAAAGGGGTCAAGACGATCATCACCCTGGCGGTCACAATCTTTCTGATTTTTTGGGTTTTACTGCCGCTTCTGCTGGCCGGCTACAATCCAATCCTTTTAGCGGTCGGTATTGCCGCGGTGGCTATTGCTTTTACTATTTTTGTGATCGGCGGGTTGAACCGCAAATCCATATTGGCAATTATTGGAACTATTACTGGCGTTATTGTCGCCGGATTGATGGCTTTCTGGGCCGGAAGCCTGGCGCGTCTGACCGGTTTTGGATCGCATGAAGCGCAGATGCTTTATTTTATGGACCAGACTATCGATTTCAGGGGGCTCTTGTTTGCCGGGATTATCATCGGTTCGCTGGGAGCGATTACCGATATCGGTATGTCCGTTGCTTCGGCCGCTGCAGAAATTAAACAGGCTAGCCCCGACATCAGTCCGGCGGATCTGGTCAAGGGAGCCTTCAATGTCGGGCGGGATGTGATGGGCACCATGGCTAATACCTTGATCCTGGCCTATGTCGGGGCGGCGATCCCGATGCTGCTGCTGGTCATGGGTTATGAAATAGACTGGCTCAAGGTCATTAACATGGATATCATTGCCACAGAATTTGTGCGCGGTATTGCCGGCAGTATCGGCCTGGTTGCAGCGGTTCCGGTGACAGCTGTCCTTTCCGGTTACTTAATGGCCGGCCAGCGCTAATCGAGGGGGCGGAACTTCTTGAGTGAATTCGATCTTATTGTCATTGGTGGCGGATCGGCGGGTTTGGCCGTAGTGCGGAAAGCTGCGGCAGCCGGCTGGAACACTGCCCTGGTTGAAAGCGATCATTTAGGCGGCACCTGCATAAATGTCGGCTGCATACCTTCAAAAACCCTAATCCATTCAGCCAGGGTGATGCACATGGTGGCCGAAGCTTCAAAAGCCGGCGTCATTACCGGGCAGCCGCAAGCCGACTGGCCGGCAATGGTTCACCGTAAGGACCGCCTGGTGGGAAGAATTCGGGCCGGTAATTACCGATCGGTGGAAGAAAACGACCGGATATCTTTTTTGGCCGGAGAAGCTGTTTTTAAGAGCCCCCGGGAGATTGCCGTAAACGATAAGATTATTGCGTCTGATAAAATTGTCATCGCTGCCGGAGCGCGCCCCGCTTTGCCGTCGATTAACGGTTTGGCTCAAGTGGATTTTCTTACTTCGACCTCAATCATGGAGCTGAAGGAGCTGCCGCAGAGCCTGCTGATTATCGGGGGTGGAGTGATCGGTTTGGAATTTGCCCAGCTCTTTAACCGGCTTGGGGTGGAGGTAACCATCCTGCAGCGCAATAAACGGCTGGTTCCCAATATTGATCCGGAAATTGCCGCTGAAATCCAAAAAATACTGGAGGCGGCAAGCGTAAGGGTGATTAATGAAGCAGTTGTAAAAGAGATTAAGCAAGATGAACCGCTCATTTTTGCCGAAGCTGTATCTGGGGGCAAGACCTTCACTTACCATGCTGCTCAGTTGCTCATTGCCACCGGAAGAACAGCAAACAGTGAGAGGCTTGAACTCTTTAATGCGGGGATTGACACCGATGATCGGGGTTTTATCACGGTCGATCATGCTTTTCGGACAAATGTAAACGGTATCTGGGCTATCGGCGATATAACCGGCGGAGCTATGTACACCCACCGGGCGTGGCATGACGGGATGTTACTGGGGCGACACCTGGTAGATAAGAGCGAGATTAATACCAGGGGACGCATCATTCCTTACGCTATCTTCACTGATCCGGAGATAGCCGGTGTTGGGATGAATGAAGAAGAGGCGCTTAAGGAAGGTTACGGGATTAAAGTTTTACGCTTCAGGTTCGGTCATCATGGGCGGGCTTTGGCCATGGATCGGCTTGAGGGATTTATCAAGCTGGTTAGCGAAGAGGAGAGCGGCAAGCTGCTTGGAGCGCAAATAATTGGGCCGGAAGCCGGCGAGCTGATCCATGAACTGATCCTGGCCATAACCCTGGGAGCAACCATCGATACGTTAAAGAATATGATGCATATTCACCCTACCCTGGCTGAAGCAATCAACAGTACTGCCTGGTCAGGTTAAACCTTTCCGGAACTTCAACCGATTGACGCAGCCTGTAAATGAATATAGAATAAACTATCCGGTAAAAGTCTTGAAAAGACAAGATGCTCGGGAAATAATATGCCGGGGGATCAAATATCTCCAGGTCATTGGATTTTGTTTATTAAGCTGATGAATGGTGGTTGGTTTAAGCAGTGAATCTAAATATGGTCAAAAAAGTATTTCTAATCAGTGTCGGAACCCTTTCTCTGGCCCTTGGCTTCCTGGGCGCCTTTTTACCGGTTCTGCCGACTACGCCCTTTTTACTGCTCGCGGCCTACTGCTACCTGCGCAGCTCTCAGAAACTCTATCGCTGGTTGATCAGTCATCCCCTGCTGGGGCCCTACATCTACAACTACCTTACCTATCGGGCGATAACCCCTAATACCAGATTCGGTGCATTATTTTTTCTCTGGGTTACCCTGGTTATATCGATGATCCTTGTGGCCAATCTTCACTTAACTATTTTCCTTCTTGCTGTTGGCACAGGAGTCAGTATTCATTTATTCGCTTTAAAAACGCTTGATCGCGATGAGCTCGGTCGTTTGGTGATCGTGAACAAAGGGCAAAAAGAACCTGTTTAATTTCCTTCTTTAATTAAAAAATGTATTGACAAAGCGGCTAATTACTTCAGCGCCTCCGATTACCGTTCCTACAGTGCTGCCGAGATTGACAAAAACAACAACCAGCAGGATGCGGGTTACCTTGTTGCGCCAGAAGCCTTTAACTGTATGAATATCTTCGGCCAGGTTCTCAAAATCACTGACGCTTGGTTTCCTGATCAGTGCTTCGGTTAAACCGGCAAACCAACCGGCAGCCAATAGCGGACTGAGTGAGCTGATCGGAGCTGCCAAGAGAGCGGTCAGCATGGCCAGCGGATGGGCGAGGGCAATGATCGCCCCCAACAGCCCTAAAGAACCGTTCCAGAGAATCCAGGTCACGATCTGCTCAACTCCGGTCGCCCGGTCAACCGAAAATGTCATGACAATCAGGGCGATAATTAGGGCCGGGATACTCCAGGCGATTATTTTATTGATCGGCGGCGCCGGTTTAATCTCAGCCAGTTTTACAAGGTCATGATCATGATTAATTTCTTCCATGATCCCAGGTAAGTGGCCTGCCCCGAGCACTGCTACAATTTTGTTTCCGGGGGCAGTCTTTATTTTCTGGGACAGATACCGGTCCCGTTCATCGATCACTATTGATTTGAGCTGCGGAAACGCCGTTGACAATTCGTCCAGGGCGGCGCTTAGCATATCCTTGCTCTTCATTTTTTCCATCTCTTCTTCGGTCAGTTCCTCGTCCATCATCATACCCAGCATGAACTGGAAGAAAAGTTTTATTTTACCCCAGAAGTTAGTGCTGCGCCAGAGCCGCAGCATGGTAACCTGCAGATCCCGATCGGCAAGACAGATTTCCGCTCCAACTTCCTCGGCGGAAGCAACTGCCTGCCTCATCTCCTGACCGGGTTGAATATCAAATTTTCTAGCCAGCTTCTTCTGGTACGAGGACATGATCAGGTTGGCCAGCAGCAGGGGAGCTTTACGTTCCTTGATTATCTTGGCGATGTCGGTGTTTTTCCAGCGATCAGTTTCCGTTATTGCCTGGTAGCGGGCCTGGCACAACTCAATACAGACCGTATCAGGTTTTTCAGTTTCAATCAGGGTCTTAACTTCTTCGACGCTGGCCTTCGAAACATGGGCGGTGCCGATTAAAATAATCTCCCGCTCTTCCAATTCGATACGACGAATATTTTCACTATCCACTAAATCACATCCTGCAGATTGTATTGATTTACATCAACATCTGCTATCATACCATAATTGGCTGTCAGGGGAATAACAAGAAAAGTAATTATCAAGCTTCAGGATCGAGGCATCTTTTTTTGCTTTTTTCACGGTACATATTTCGGTCTGCGATGATTAGCGCATCAGAAAGGGTCAGTGTTTTATCATGAATGGTCACTGTTCCGATTGAAACGCTGATTTCAGCCTGTTTATCCCGATTGTGGCAGGCTAGGTTTTTATTAATTCGATCAAGAATTTTTTCAGCTGCTTTTTCATCAGTTAGCGGAAGGATGATGGCAAATTCATCGCCACCGATTCTTGCTAAAAAATCGACACTGCGCAGCGAACTTTGAAGAATCCTGGCGCAATCCTTCAACAGTTCATCGCCGGCGGCATGTCCCAGTTGGTCATTGATTATTTTCAAACCGTCTAAATCACAATTGAGGATGGTCAGCGGATAATCCCCCGCTTCGATCTGTTTTTCCAGTTCCTTTTCAAAAAATGTCCTGTTATGGACCCCGGTTAACTGATCGTGCAGGCTCAAATACCGGAGCGATTCTTCAGCCTTCTTTTTCCCGTCAATATTGCGGATATTGCAGATTACTATTGGCTGGTCCACATGATCAATGGAAGCAGAAAAATTAATCCCATACCAGTGAAGGCTTTCATCTTTATGCCTGAGCTTAAAATCGCCAAGGCTTTGTTTGCCTTCACCTATTGCCGATTGCAGGTGGTTTATTAGAACTGTTCTATCCTCGGGCTGGAATAATGAGTCAAAAAATTTACTTTCAATTTCTTCCGGAACGTAGCCAAGGACTTTTTCAACATTAGGTGAGATATAATCGACAACTGCCTGGCTGGTTACTGTACAGATTACATCAGAAGCGTTTTCAACGAAATTTCTTAATTTCTGTTCACTGAGCTTCAGCTCACGTTCCATGCGTTTTCGTTCACTGATATCCTGGCAGATACAAATTGAAGCGTTGTACTCTCCCTGGTGACCCTTTACTTTTGTTCCGGATATATGGACTTCCACATCATAGGTTGAACCATCTTTACGCTGATGGACGGTCTCAATCGTCACATTGGCGACAGAGAGATCATTGAAGTTATTCCGGATATCCTCTTCATTATTTAAAGCGTCAATGTCCCAGGTGTATAGCTCCATCATTTCATCAATCGTGTAACCCATCATCTCAGCAAAACGCTGGTTGCACTCAATTACTTTATGGTCCTGGTTAAAAGAGACCACTCCAAGGCGGGCTTTGTTAACAAGCTGCAGCAGCCTGTCTTCCCGTTCCTGGAGTAATAATAGTTCTTCCTTGTCAAAATGGTTTTTCATCGGCCTCACCCCATTAATCGCTAATGGAAATGATCTGATTCATCATCTATGATTTTGTATTTTGCTGTGATTGAAGAGGATCATTGTCCGGGGAATAATTTCTTTATTAGAACAGAATACTCCTGCTTAGGATTTAAGGCAGGAGCTTTATTGGACAAGGTTTTACTTTTCCAGCCAGACTACTGTCTCAACATGAGTAGTCTGGGGAAACATATCTACCGGTTGGACTTCCCGGACAGAAAAACCTTTTTGCTGCAGTAACGCCAGATCGCGGGCCAGGGTTGCCGGGTTGCAGGAGACATAAACTATTCTCTCCGGTTTAATTTTCTCCATTGATTCGATCAGAGAAGGGCTGCACCCTTTGCGTGGCGGATCGATGATCACCGTCAACTTCTTTTTACCCTGGGTTAGGATACCGGAGGCCTCTTCCAGGCGGGATTTGACAAACTTAACATTAGTTACGCCGTTGATCGTAGCATTTATCCTGGCGTCCCTGATCGCTGACTCTTCGCTGTCGATGCCGATTACCTCACGGGCCACCCTGCTCAGGTAAAGAGAAAAATTACCGGTTCCGCAGTAAAGATCATAAGCCGTATCGGGGTTACCGGCAAAACCGGCGGCAATTTCAAAAAGCTCCCGCGCCTGCAGCGGATTGACCTGGAAGAAAGAGCGCGGTGAAATGCGATAGTAAAAAGGGTTGATTTTTTCTTTTACATAACTGTTACCGTTCAGCGTTTGGTAGGAGTTAATCTTTTTAGCGGTGATGTTTAGAACCAGGCCGGCCAATTTATCACCGAGAATCTCCTTAAATAAGCCCGAGATAAACTGCCGGTTTTTATCACCCGGTTCTTTATCAGTGCTGATCGTCATTAAGATTTGGCCAGAGTGAAATGAGGCACGCACTTCCGCTTCAAAAAACCCGAAATTATCTGGGCCGATCTTGCCGTTATGGTGAATCAGCTCGCTTAAGACTGTGCGGAGGGCATTGATCGCTAAAACATTATTAGGATGCTGAATTAAACATTCCTTGATGTCAATGATCCGGTGGCTGTGTTTCTGGTAGAAACCGGCTTTTACAATACTTTGTTCGATTGACAGGTGAACGCGGGCTTTGTTCCGGTAACGGAAAGGGTTTTCCATACCCCTGATCGGCAGGACTGGATGGTCGATTTTTCCAATCCGGTTGAGAGCATTTCGAACTGTTGATTCTTTCCACTGAAGCTGCCCGGGGTAGTTAAGGTGTTGCAGCTGGCAGCCCCCGCAGTCAGCAAAGTAGGAGCAGGGCGGTTCTGTCCGTTCAGCCGATGCCTTAATTATTGAAAGTAATTTAGAGCGGATAAAATTTTTATGGAGTGAAAGCAGCTCAACCTCAACCGTTTCATCCGGCAACGCTCCGGGGACAAAAACAACCATACCATCCAGCCGGCCAACGCCTTCGCCGTTATGGTTCAGGTCGCTGATCGTTAAACTGGCTTTGGTGCCCCTGCTGATTTCACTCGGATCGCGTTTCAATTTATACTGTAGTCCTCACACTTATTTTGAGACGGCAAGGATTTTTTCGCTGTTCAGGAAAAAATAATGCCTATATTTATTAATAAGCCAGAGAGCCAGAATAAATGAGAGTAGGTCCGCCACCGGAAAAGCCATCCACACCCCGTTTAACCCCAGAAAGGGCGGCAGCAAAAAGAGCAGGGGTATTAAAAATAAAATTTGCCTGGCCATTGACATGATGAAAGCTTCTTTGGCTTTACCCATAGCCTGAAAGACTCCGCCGGTCACAAGCTGCATCCCGACCGTAAATGACATGGCGAACATGATCCTCAGGGCGGGGATTCCCAGGTTGATCAAAGCCTGATCTTCGGTAAAGATCCTCATCAACGGCACCGGAAAAACCATAACCAGCATAAAACCCAATGATGCGATGGCCGTTGCCACCTTCATGCCCAAAGCAATCGTTTCTTTTACCCTTGCTCTCTTTTCCGCACCGTAATTAAAGCCAACCAGCGGCAGCATGCCCTGAACAATACCCATAATCGGCATTAATGTGAACATGATTACCCGATGGATAATACCGAGAACGGCTATGGCCATATCCCCGCCATGGAAAACCAGGAGGTGGTTGGCGATGATCAGCATGATGCTTGAAGCGCCTTGGCGCACGAAGGCTGAAGCCCCCACAGAAAGGATCTCCTTAATCAGGCCAGTGCTTGGGGATAAATATTTCGTTTTAACTGACAGTGTGCTCCTGCCCGCTATAAAATAATAAAACAGGTAGACAGAAGTCAGTCCCTGCGCGGTAATTGTGCCATAAGCTGCGCCGCTCATACCCAAACCCATGCCGAACATGAAGATTGGAGTAAACAGGATATTCAGGAAAGATGAAATAATCATCGTGGCCATGGCTACCGTGGCATTTCCTTCAGCCCTGACAATGTTATTAACGGCAAAGCTGAAAGAAAAGAAGATTGTGCCATAAAGGATAATGCCAAGATACTCTCTGCTCAGCGGCATTATGGTTTCGCTGGCGGCAAAAAGCTTTAGCAGCTGATCCAGAAAAGTAAGACCAAGAAAAACGCCGGAAACGCCAACTACCAGAATCATGATCAGGACATTACCGAAAGCCAGGTTGGCTTTATCCAGCTGCCTGGCCCCTAATGCTCTTGATATAACCGAAGCCCCGCCGATGCCGATCGCCCCGCTGATGGCCATCACCAACATACTGAGGGGGAAAGTAATCGCTACGGCGGCAACACCGATTGCACCCACACCACGGCCAATATAGATGGCGTCAATTACGCTGTGCAGAGCCATAGCCAGCATCCCGACTGTAGCCGGAACAGCCAGGTCAGTCAGTAATCTGGCGATCGGTTCATTTCCAAGACGTTCACTTTGCTGTTTCAATTACATTTGCTCCTCAAAGACTGCTTATTATGTGACTGTTTCCTATTATACTGTAAATATTTTAATCTGCCATTATTAAGCCGAAATTGACGGAGCCGAAAAATAAAGAGGCGCTTTTCTTGATTTAATAAGCAAATATGATAAAATTACTAAGATAAAATTATAAGGTTTTGGAGGCTGAGCATGATCAAAAGAATATTGTTGTTTGCTGTATGCATAGCCATCTTGCTTTCTCTGATCGGCTGCGGTGGCGGTGAACCGGCTGCCGATGATGAAAATACTTTAACGGTTGAGGTATTCAATAACACCGAGGAAATAATCATTTCCTGGGCAGCATTTTTCGGCCCTGATTTGGATGAATGGGGCGAGGATCTGCTTGGCGACCAGGTGATAGCGCCTGGCGATACTATAAAATTTCAGCTGCCCCTGGGTGAATACAGCGCAGTATTTTTTACCTACGAACTCTATGTGGTAAAGAGTGTCGCCAATATTACCGGTGATACCTATATTGAGATTGGCAGTCCGGATAAAATACCGGTGCTGGTTGAAAACAATTCTGATAAAGATATTGCCCTCTTTTTCATTGCTCCTTCGGTCAGTGACGAATGGGGAGAGGACTTGATCGGTGGACTCGATGTGATCCCGGCTGAGTTTGGCCGCCGTTTTCTATTTATTGATCCGGTACCGGACAATGCTTCAGGCTCTGGTAGCGGCAATAAGGAAGATCTGACCCAAAACAGTAATGGCGAAAACGATAACGGCGACACCGAAGCAGAAATTACTGAGAGGGAGATACCAGAAGGCCCTTACTACGATATCTTTTATGTCTATTCCGACGGGGAAGAGGTCGTTCAGTTTGACGTTCTGATTGAAGGCAAGCAGACGCTCTCTATTAACTAACCCGAAAAGAAGTTTTCGAGATCGATCATTAAAGATTTTTGACAGCCCTGCTAAAAACGGCAGGGCTGAATGTTTTTAAGTTATGGCGGTCGCCGCTGATTTCCAGAGTCTCATCAGCTCGATGGTTTTCTTCTTGATCAGTTCAGGCCCCCGTTTGATTGATTCGTCAGGTTCAAGGGGCTGGTCGGCTATGGCAAAGGCGGCCGTGATCCCTTCCCGGTGTAAAATTTCCGGTTCCAGATCCAAAGAACCGGCTAAGGCGATGACCGGCACGCCGCACCTTGATGCTCTTCTGGCTACACCGACTGGCACTTTGCCATGCAGGGATTGCTGATCGATTTTCCCTTCTCCGGTTATAACCAAAGAGCAGCCTTCAAGTAAAGAGTCAAAGCGGATATGATCAAGAACCAGGTCGACCCCGGGCAGCAGTTCAGCTTTGAGGAAAGCAATCAAGCCGGCTCCCAGTCCGCCGGCTGCTCCGGCGCCCTTAATCTCAGCTACGCTGCAGCCAAGGTCATTTTTTACTACAGCAGCGAAGCGCTGCAGCGCTTTTTCAAGCTGAACGGCCATCTCCGCTGAAGCTCCTTTTTGCGGCCCATAGATTAGTGAGGCGCCATTCGGTCCGGTAAGCGGGTTATCAACATCGGCAGCGATTATGGTTCTAACACTTGTCAGACGCGGATCTAAAACACTGAGATCGATCTTTTCCAAATTGAGCAGTTCCACACCGCCCCCGGTAATTACTTTTCCCTGCCGGTCAATAAATACTGCGCCAAGCGCCCTGGCCATACCGGTACCGCCGTCATTGGTAGCGCTTCCTCCGATGCCGATGATCATTTTTTTGCAGCCTTGATCGAGTGCTGCTTTAATTAGCTCTCCGGTTCCGTAGGTTGTGGTCGCAGCGGGGTTGCGCCGCTCTGCCGGTACAAGGTTGAGGCCGGAAGCTTCGGCCATTTCAATGACAGCGGTTTCTCCGTCGTCAATGATCCCCCAGGTTGCTGTTACTTTCTCCATCAGCGGTCCGGTTACTATAGTTTTCTGGAGCAGATGCCGGTTGCCCCTGGTCAGGGCGTCAACCAGTCCTTCACCGCCGTCCGAAAGGGGCAGCTCGACTGTCTCTGCATCAGGATAAACCTCTTTAATGCCTGAGCCGATCAAAGAGGCAGCCTGGCGGGCGGTCATACTGCCTTTATATTTATCAGGGGCAATCAGGAAACGCATCGAAAACACTCATTTCTGATCTGTATAATGCTGATTTTTAAATCAGAGGTTAATCTTCTACACCTTAAGAGGCAATCCTGCCCTTAATAAAACAGAATACCGCGCCTGAAAGTTACGCAGGTGCCGGCTGTCTATTGTCCGGTTTAGTGAGGTGTTATATAATCACGATGAGCCGCTAAATTAACCGCATTGAAAAACAAAAAAGCGAAGTGATCGGGTATTGAACAACCACCTGGATTATTATGCTGAAACCTATGAGGAACACAGGGCTGATTTCAGGGCTTTATTACCAGAGATTTCTCGCTATTGGCCCGGGGCTGAATTAAGTCAATATCCGGTTAAAACCGGGGAAGAGGATCTGACCATTGACCTGATCAGGGCGCTGCCATTGGATAAAAGGAAGCGCCTGTTGTTTATTTCCACGGGGCTGCACGGGATTGAAGGTTATGTGGGGGCGGCAGTCATAAAGCTTTTTGTCAGGGAGTATCTTCACCGCCTTAATCCTGATGATACAGGCCTGTATCTAGTCCATGCCATCAACCCCTGGGGGATGAAACATCACCGGAGAGTAAACGAAAATAATATAGATTTGAACCGTAACTTTGTTTTTGATCAAGACAAATCGAACAGCTCCGCTAACCCGGCGTACGACCGGGCTAATAGTTTCCTTAATCCTGTTAAACCGCTTCGTTCTGCGGCAAACCCCTTCTTTTATGTGCGTCTTCTGAACCTGATCTTGTGCATGGGGCCAGCCAACTTCAGAGAAGCGGTCCTGTTCGGTCAATATCGTTATCCAAAGGGTTTGTATTATGGCGGCAGTGGTTTTGAACAATCAACCAAAGTACTGAGTGATCTTTTCCTGGAGGCAGCGGCGATTAGCGAACGCCTGATGCTGATTGACATGCACAGCGGCTACGGGCCTCGTTACCAGATGACTCTGGTTAATTCGATTCATGAAAGCAGGGCTTCTGCCGACCTGCAGGAATTATTCGGGTACCCACTGGTGGCTAAGACCGACCCTGATGAGTTTTACAAGATGCAGGGCGATATGATCGATTATTTTTACCAGGTGGCAGAATCAAAATTCCCCGGGAAATATTTTTATGGCACCAGCTTTGAATTTGGCACCCTAGGCAGCTCGTTTGGCGCAGTTATAAAAAGCTTGAAGGCTATGGTCAAGGAAAACAGGGTCTTTCATAACGGCGCATTATCAACGAGAACAGCTGAAAAAGCCAGGCATGATTTCAGAGAACTTTTCTATCCCGGGGAAGAGCGCTGGCGTCTGAAAGCTCTTGATGACGCCCGCTTGGCTTTCACCGGAATTCTAAAAGCGGAAAAGTTTATCGACTGATGGCACGGTTGAAAGAAAGATAGGAGCTTCACCTTGCAGACTAATCACCGGATTTTCTATTCTGATGCTTCCCGCATGAATGGCCTGGATAATTCAAGCATTGACCTTGTGGTTACTTCACCACCTTACCCGATGATAAAATTGTGGGACGAGATGTTCAGCAGGGCTGACCCGCAGATTCGAAACTTTTTAGAATCCGGCGAAAGCGATGCGGCCTGGGAAAAAATGCATCTGCAGCTGGATCAGATCTGGTTGGAGCTTGACAGGGTGACGAAAAATGGTTCGCACCTCTGCATAAACATTGGCGATGCCCTGCGCAGCGTCGATGGGAATTTTAAACTTTATCCCAACCAGGCTCGCATCACATCGAGCCTGTGCAAACTTGGTTTTAACCGGCTGCCCTCAATAATCTGGCGTAAATCAACCACAGCACCCACAAAATTTATGGGGTCGGGAATGCTGCCGGCGGGGGCTTATGTTACCCTTGAGCACGAATATATTCTGATCTTCCGTAAAGGGCCGAAACGCAGCTTCAATAGTAAAGAACAGGTTTTGAACCGCCGCCGAAGCGCCCTTTTCTGGGAAGAGCGGAACAGTTGGTTCTCTGATTTATGGGAGATCAGCGGTACCAGACAGGCAGGAGATGGTATTAAAGACCGCGCTCGCAGCGCTGCATATCCGCTGGCGGTTCCTTTTCGCCTGATTAATATGTACTCGGTCTATGGCGATACGGTTCTCGATCCCTTTCTCGGCACGGGCACGACCATTTTAGCAGCGGCGGCAGCTGCCCGCAATAGCGTCGGGTTTGAACGTGACGGCCATTTTCGTGATCTGATCGATACCAGGATCAGGCAGGAATCTACCCGACTGGGGCAAATAAACAGAAAACGCTTATCTGACCACCGGGAATTTATTGATAGAGCAGTTCACGGTAAAAAAGTATTTAAGCATATCAATGAACACTACAACTTTCCGGTTGTGACTGCTCAGGAAAGTCAGCTTCTGCTTTATGAACTTGAGCAGCTGACCGTTAACAGCGGGAGCATTTATACCGGGGCATATTCAGCTCTTTAATGGTATAATGAGAATCATTATTAACATTAAGGGAGTTCACGTCTATGGCAAAGATCAGGATTACCCCGTCAGCGCTTGAAAAGATGAAAAAGGGAGGATCAACCTACACCCTTTATATGGCCTCAAGGGGCGGGTGAGGTGGAATGGTGTATACTCCTGCCGTGCATGCAGGAGTTCCGGTAAAGGAAGAAAATTTTGTACGGGAAGAGATTGAGGGGATCCCCTTTTTTATCCGCAAAGACATGATTGAAAAAGGTTATGAAATTAACTGGGTTGGACTTTGGATTTTTGGCAGTTTTAATGTTATTGAACTATAAACAAAAGGGGGAGGATTAGTTATTCCTCCCCCGCTTGTTTGACCGGTATTTATAAAATCAGGCAGTTTCCGGCACAGCCTGAAATTCGTCTTTGTCAGCCCCGCAGACCGGACAAACCCAGTCATCCGGCAAATCTTCAAAAGCTGTTCCCGGTGCAACCCCATGATCGGGATCCCCAACGTTCGGTTCATAAGTGTAATCACACAATTCACACATGTAACTTTGCATATTCGGCGGCCTCCTTAAAATTGTTTAAAAGATTTCTTAGCTGCTTTGCAAATCGGGCAGTTATCCGGCACCGGATCAAAACCTACCCAACCGCAGACCGGGCAGAGATAAACTGTTTTATCCTCAGCATCTTCTCCCTTGGCCACCTTGTTTTTCAGATCGTTGAAAATTCCACCATGAACTTTTTCTGCGGCATTGGCATATTCAAAAGTTTTTAATGCGTCCTTGTGTTCTTCTTTTTCGGCGGTAGCAATAAACGCAGGGTACATTTCCGAGAACTCATAATGTTCTCCTTCTGCCGCTGCCTGCAGGTTTGCCAGGGTGTCGTTTATTTTACCGGCGATTTCGAAATGTTTTAGGGCGTGAATCGTTTCTGCTTCAGCGATAGCCTGAAATATCCTGCCGACATTTTTATAACCGTCTTTTTCAGCTTTGCGGCCAAAAGCCAGATACTTGCGATTGGCCTGTGATTCACCGGCAAATGCTGCCATCAGATTTTCAATTGTTTTCATGTGCATCTCTCCTTTAACAATATTAATGATCATTCTTACTTTCCACGTTTTTGATTAATTTCCTCCATAGAAGCTTGCGATCACAGTTGACAAGGGTAAAGCTATATCCTATAATTCTTATAGGAATTATATGTTTCGTTCCCGGGTTTGTCAACGGCGTCGAATTAAAGTTTTTTAAGAAGGTGAACAGATGAAAGCGATCAATCTTGACAATGCTGCAGCGGCAGCAGTTGATCCAGCAGTTTTAGAAGCGATGGTGCCTTATTTTACCGAACATTTTGGCAACCCCTCCAGTGGCCATGAGCTGGGGGTAAAACCGCGCAAAGCCCTCGAAGAGTCGAGAGAAATGGTCGGCAGGTTAATTAACGCCGAGCCGCGTGAGATAATTTTTACCGCTTCGGCTTCAGAAGCCAACAATCTGGCGGTTAAAGGCCTGGCAGCGGCCAATCGCGGTAAAGGTAACCATATTATTGCTTCAGCAATTGAGCATTTTTCGATTCTTAACCAGCTCAAGACTTTGGAGAAGGAAGGTTATCAGGTAACCCTCCTGCCGGTGAACAGCTTCGGCCTGGTAGATCCGGCCCAACTGGAAGAGGCCATTACCGATCAGACAATTTTAATCTCCATTCAGACAGCCAACCCGGAAATCGGCACCATCCAGCCTTTGGAAGCATTAGCAGCTGTGGCTGAGCAGAAAGGGGTTCCTTTTCATACCGACGCTGCCGCAGCAGCCGGGTGGATTGAGCTGGATGTGCAGAAATCAGGGGTATCCCTGCTTTCGCTGGCCGGTGATCAATTTTATGGCCCGAAAGGATCTGCTGCCCTCTATATATCAAAAAAAGCAAGGATCAGGCCACTGATCGAGGGCGGTATTCAGGAAAGAGGCCTGCGGGCCGGCACTGAAAATGTCCCAGCCCTGGTCGGCCTTGGAGCGGCGGCAAAGATTGCTTTTGAATCAATGGCTGTAAGATCGCAAAAGGTGGCAGCTCTAAGGGATGAACTTAAGGAGAGTCTTTTTAAATCAATACCGCATCTTCATCTGAACGGGCATCCTGATCTCAGGCTACCCCGAAATCTGAATATTTCAGTTGAGTTCGTAGAAGGCGAAGCGCTGCTGATGCGGCTGAATATGGCCGGGATCTATGTTTCGAGCGGTTCATCCTGTACTTCGCAGGCCCTTAAATCATCGCATGTCCTCTCGGCGATCGGGTTACCGCCAGAACTGGCCCAGGGCTCATTGCTCTTTACCCTGGGGACTGGGAACTCTGCAGCTGAGATCGTTTATATCACGGAAAATCTGGCGGCCGTGGCAGAACTGCTGCGCAAGATGTCGCCGCTGTATCATCAGTATCTGAAGGAGGTTCAAAACAATGCCTGAATACAGTGAAAAAGTTATGGATCATTTTTCAAACCCGCGAAATATCGGTGAGATCAGTGAGCCGGATGGTATGGGAGAAGTTGGTAACCCGGTTTGCGGGGATATGATGAAATTTACCATTAAGGTTAAAGATAACCGGATCGAAGATGTTAAATATCTGACTTTCGGTTGCGGAGCGGCGATTGCCGTCTCAAGCATGGTTTCCGAAATGGCCAAGGGGAAAACTTTGGATGAGGCTCTGAAGATCACTAACAAACAGGTAGCCGAAGAGTTGGGAGGCCTGCCGGGCAACAAGATGCACTGTTCGAACCTTGGTGCGGATGCCCTGCACAAGGCGATAGAAGATTACATGGAAAAACACGGATTAAAGGTTGAAAGCGCATCCTGACATTACCCGGCCTTTAACAATAAATCTAGGGGAGGCTGTCCAATGAGTAATGAACAATTAAAAGTGCAGAGTAGCAGCTCATGTAAGTGTCCGTTTTGTGATGAACCGATTTGTCCCGATCCGGAAGACGGTCGCTACAGCTGTAAAATTGATGGCAATTTGAAAATTCACCAGGTTGACTGTGTCGGTCTTTACTGCCCCGTGCCGGTCATGAGGGCAAAAGAGGAGATCGACCTGCTTGACAAAGGCAATTTAATGGAACTGATTGCCGATGATCCGGCTTCAGCAGAGGATATCCCGCGCTGGGCAAAACGAACCGGTCACCGTCTGGTGAGCATGATCAAAAACGGCGAAGAAATTCGATTTCTGATTCAAAAAGACAGCAAGGAGGATGAGTAAGATGGCAGAAAGCAAAAAGATCTTATATGTGCAGACCAGTGGTACCGATACCCCGGAAAGGCTGTATTCACCTCTTATCCTGGCCCAGACCGCCAGGGCAATGGGGCTGGAGGCAACCGTTTACTTCCTCGGTTTGGGTATGAAAAACCTGGTCAAAGGTGAAGCGGAAAAGGTGAAGATCGGGGAATTCCCGAATCTGTTGGAAGTACTGAAACAGACTGCAGCCCAGGGAGTTCAGATTATGGCCTGCCAGCAAAGCATGCAGCTTTTCGGCGGCGCGATCAAAGCTGAAGATCTAATCGAAGAAGCAGTGATTGCCGGAGCGGCCACCTTAAATGATTTAGCCCTTGAAGCGGATGCCGTCCTGACTTTTTAAATAAAATTTTGCCGTCCAGAAGGAATTAAGCCTTAAGTGGCGAATGGTAGCAAGCGTAGCATGGTAGGACGGCAGGGTTTACATGATATTTATGCCGGCCACAGGGCCGGCATGCTTTTGTTTACCTATACTCCCGCCGGAGTATTTCTTTTTGCCCTGACCGCTTATCGTAGCAAATAACTGAGGAGGATTATGATGAAGAAAATTTTGTTGTTCGGGTTAATTGTCCTGATGTTGTTAGCGGTTGGCTGCGGTCCATCAAGCCAGGAAGGCGCTCTAGATGCTGAGCAGGTTGAAACAAATGGCACAGATCCAGAACAGGTTTACGAATTTACACTGGCCCATTTTTTCCCGGCCGGCCATCCAGCCGAAACAGAACTGATCCAGGGGTGGATTACTGCGCTTGATGAGGCCAGTGCCGGAAGGATTAAAATAACCAGTTATCCCGGTGAGACTCTGATTAAAGCTCCTGATATTTATGAGGGTGTTATCTCCGGTATTGCTGATTTTGGACTTTCGGCATTCTTCTACACCAGGGGACGTTTCCCTGTCCTTGAAGCATTTGAGCTCCCGGGAATCATCTATGAAAGTTCCTATGCTGCCAGTAAGGTAGCCTGGGAAGGCATCAAGGCCTTACAGCCGGACGAGGTTCAGGATACACAGTTAATGTATGTCCTGGCGACCGGCCCAGGCGATCTTTTTACAACCAAACCTGTTGCCAGTCTTGAAGATTTAAAGGGAATGAAGATCCGGGCGGCTGGTTTAAGTGCGGACACGCTGGCTCTGCTGGGAGCAGTGCCGGAGGCGATGCCCCAGCCTGAAGCATATGAAGCTTTAGCTCGCGGCCTGGTTGAAGGTAATCTGGCCCCGGTTGAAGTTTTACAGGG
>CAYTER010000001.1:4630-110602 GCA_964436815.1 uncultured Syntrophomonadaceae bacterium | reverse complement strand
TGGTTTCGCCGGAAAAGAATTGCGGATGGCTCGGCGGTGTACTACCTATATCTCCAGGCGAATCGCCATTGCTATCGCCATCTCCCGGATTATCCCCCGGATCGTCCGGTTCTTCCGGATCACCCGGGTCAGATGGCTGACTGGTTATTTGCCATTGTAATACCGGATGGCCTAAAACTTCATCCATAGACCATATTTTTTCAAAATTGAAGCCCTTATTTCTGTCATAATCACAAAAACTTTCTTCCAGAACAATACCTTCATTGTCAAGTCCAATACCAAAACCCGAATCAGTAAAAGGAATTATATCTTTATTCCAGAATATGTATTCTATTGTTTTAGTACCGTTTTCGTTTGTTGAGCCAATAAGTGCTCCTTTTGTTCCAGAACTATCGATTGCCGATAAAGAAAAACTATTTATTACAGCACCATCTGTCCAGAATCTTCCGATGAGCCCTCCAACCGATTCTGCGCCACTAACTAATCCCTTTGAATAGGAGTCAACTATTTTAGAACCATAAGTCAAGTAACCTGTCAACCCTCCCACTGCTTCTGCTCCAACAACAACCAAATCTGATGACGATTGAATGATGTCCGATTTATATAAGTAACCAGATATACCCCCTGTATAGTTGATACCCGTTATCATACCACTGGATTCGACTGAAGTGTTTGTGATTATCTGACATTGTTCAATTGTGCTATTACGGGCATAGCCAACCAGGCCGCCAGTATAACTACCACCTGCAATGTTGTCAATCTCGAGATTAAGGTTTTGAATTGTTGCGCCGTTTGTATAGCCGAACAAACCTGCATAATTACTTTTTGTAACGACATTAAGACCGCTGATAGTAAAGTTTGCCCCGTCAAAAACTCCCCGAAAAGCATTACTGCTGGAAGTACCGATGGGAACCCAGTTAGTACCTGCAGGGATATCAATATCGTTAGCCAACCGGTATTGATAGTTCAGGAAGTCTCTTACTGCATTAAGGTGACAGAGGGTTTCAATCAGCCAATAATCATCAATCAGCTGCATCCCGTCAAATGGCGCTGGCAGGGCATCCGCATAAACCGAAGTTGAGTGCTGAAGGTCGACTGCATAAGAAGCCGGAGCACTTAGCTGTTTAACCTCATCTGCCTCAAATTCCGGAGCGCCAAATTGCAGCGGGTGATCAGCGTTATCCTTAACCTCTATCTGCATTAAATCCTGCCCTGGGCTATCATTAAATTCAAATGCAGCTGATGTAATATCGCTTTTATTATCGCTGCCGGTTACTAAATTCTGAGGAGCCTGTATTTCAGAGTTGGTATTGGCACAGTCTGAATCTACAGCTGTTGTTGGATGCAGGAATGATAGAGTATCTTCTTTTTGCGGGTCAAGTGGTTCAGTCTTATCTGAATGTGAAGAGGATTCCTGGTTATCCATTTTTTCGGGGGGATGATGGCCGGCCTCGATCTGATCGGCGCAGGCCTGGTTTGCAGGGGAAACGATGAGGGCAAAAGCAATTAATAAAAGCAACAATACTTTACTAATGCTCAGTATCATAGTCATAGCTCCGTCCTTTACAGTAATTTCTGGTTTATAAAAGCTGCTTTTACAGGTGCGGTCGTTAGGGCTTAAATTGTTATCAACTTTAAGCTTTAGTTATTGTTTGATGATCACCTCGCTGGTTGCACGGACTTGTCCGCCTACCAAAGCCACGATCCGGTAAAGACCGGGGCTGCTAAAATAGACAATGCTATAAACTTCAGTATCCTCAATATCTACATCATAGTTTTCCTGAGCCAGGATCTGATCATTTTTTGTATCGATAAGTTGAAAGGTAACCTGCTCCTGCTCAAAAGCTCCATTATTATCAAAATGAATGTAAAAATCCTGGTTGATTGTAAAAGTATCACCTAGTGAGAGTATCTTATTGTTATCATCAAGCTGCAGACCAGTTTCGATTACTGCCCCGTCAATAGAAGTACTCTCGGGGGTTGGCAGTTCAGGTTCTTCAAATATACCGGTAACAATTACTGCCGCAATGATAGCGATTACTATGAAGATCGAAGCAAAACGAATCAGCATTTCAATTGCACCTCAATTTTAAGTACTCTCTCCTATTCTACTTTATTTTGCATATTCTTCAATACCATTTTTCCAGATCTGAAGGAGTTATAATCATTTCTGTAGAATGTAGCTCTGTTTAGTATCAGAAACAGGACAACAGGAGGTAATGCAAATGAGCTTATCGGTTCGTAAGATTGTAATATCAGGCATCCTCGGTGCCATATCCATACTTCTCGGTGTTACCCGTTTAGGCTTTATTCCTGTACCAACCCCGGCCGGCCATGCAACAATTATGCATATCCCGGTTATTCTCGGTGGTGTCCTTGAGGGTCCGGTAGTTGGATTGATCACCGGCGCCATATTTGGCCTCTTCAGCTTCCTGCAACCCGGCGCACCTTTCTTTGCCGATCCCCTGGTTTCGATATTACCGCGCCTTTTTATCGGCGTTGTGGCGTATCTTGTTTATTTTGCGACTAAAAGGATCAATACTATTTTGGCCTGCATCCTGGCCGGAGCAATCGGCTCGGCCACCAACACCATACTGGTTCTGGGGATGGCTACCTGGAGAGGTTACCTGCCTTCCGAATTATCTGTTTCTATCGGAATCCTGCACGGTGTGCCGGAATTAATTGTGGCAGCAATCCTGACGGTTATTTTAGTTAAAGGAATTCGACGCATCAGACCTGAAGAAGATAAGGAATCTCAGGTTTAACACACTGGAGTTGTTTATTTTTGGAAAAACTGATCGAGGTTAGCGACCTCACTTATTATTACCGCTCCGGCAGCGGAAATGCTGTCCAGGCCTTGAACAAAGTCAGCACAGAGATCTACCGGGGCGAAATGTTAGCGATAACCGGTCAAAACGGATCGGGGAAATCCACACTGGCTCGTCATTTTAACGCCCTGCTGACCCCCAAAAGCGGGGATGTTTTTGTTGACAGGCTTTCTGTCGCCGATAAAAAAAATACTGCAGCGATCCGCAGAAAAGTCGGCATGGTTTTCCAGAATCCCGACAACCAGCTGGTCAGCAGTGTTGTTGAAGAAGATATCGCCTTCGGACCGGAAAACTTAGGCCTCCCACCGGCTGAAATATTAAAAAGAGTAAACTGGGCTTTGGAAGTCCTGAACCTTGAAGCTTACCGCAACCATTCACCAAACAGTTTATCGGAAGGACAAAAACAGCTGGTAGCCATCGCCGGTGTGTTGGCTATGAAACCTGAGTGCATTGTCCTCGATGAACCTACCGCACACTTAGATCCAAAAGGCAGACGCGAAGTACTGGAAAATATAATACGCCTCAACCGGGAAGAGGCTATTACAATCGTCCTGCTAACCCATTTTATGAACGAGGTTGTGCATTGCGATCGAATGATGATTATGGATTCTGGAGAGATCAAGCTGACCGGCACCCCAAAAGAGCTGTTTATGCTCCCGGAAAAAATAATTGAGTTAGGCCTCGAATTACCTGCTGTCCTGCAGCTGACATACGGTCTGAAAAACAGGGGTTTTCAGCTACCCGGGGATATTATAACCACCAAGGAGTTTATCGACCGCCTATGCCAATTAGCGTAAAAGATCTTTGCTTCAGCTATAAAAAGGGCACTCCCTTTGAAAAACAGGTGCTCCATAATATCTCCCTGGAAATTGCAGATGGAGAATTTGTCGGGATTATCGGCCCCACGCGGTCAGGAAAAACTACCCTGGCCCAGCATTTTAATGCCCTGTTGCTCCCCCAATCCGGCGCGGTTACCGTCGAAGGATATGAAACAACTGATCCCCGCGCTGATTTGGTAAGCCTGCGCCTGCAGGTTGGTTATGTCTTTCAGAATGCCGACTACCAGCTTTTTGCCTCCAGTGTAGGCGAAGATATTGCTTTCGGACCGCTCAACCAGCGGCTGAAAACCGAGATTGTTAAAGAGCGGGTTAAAGATGCCATGCAGCAGGTTGGCCTTGACTATAACCTTTTTTATGATCGCGACATCTATGCCTTGAGCGGCGGACAAAAAAGGAGAGCGGCTATCGCCGGGGTATTGGCCTGTCAGCCAAAAATCCTGATCCTTGATGATATCACCGCCGGCTTAGATCCCCGGGGACGCGAGGAAATCCTTACAGTAATCCGTGAACTGCACGAGAAGAAACAGATCACGATTATTTTAATCTCTAATAGTATGGATGTGGCTGCTGAACTGTCTGACCGCATCATCGTATTAGATCAGGGAAAGAAAATCATGGACGGCCCGACCAGGGATATCTTCACTCAATCTGAACGTTTGCGTTCCATTGGCCTGGAAATTCCCGAAGTGATCACTATATCCGAGCGGCTCCAGGAATTAGGTTACAAAATCTCTTCTCTGCCGCTTAATATCGAAGAAGCTATTGATTCGATCGCAGCAGCTTTCAAAGAGGGGCGGGTGAAAAACTGATGGAGTTAACTAAAAATATCACCTTAGGTGTTTACCTTCCCGGAAATTCATTCATCCACCGTCTCGATCCGCGAACCAAGATCATCGCCTCAGGAGTAATCATCGTCCTGCTATTACTGGTTAGATCTTACCCGGCCTATGTGGCCTTTCTCTTGTTCCTGGGAGCGTCGGTGATTATTGCCGGGATACCGGCAGGCTACGCCTTCAGCGGCTTTAAACCGATGATTCCCGTTCTAATCATCATGTGGATATTTCAGCTCTTTCTATATTCAAATCCTGATGCTGAAGCTATTTTTTCCTGGTGGATCTTCACTGCTACCGATGCCGGATTTCACATGGGCGCGCTGGTTACATTACGGGTGATCTTTTTATTTGCTGTTACCACCCTGTTAACCCTGACCACCTCGATGGTTAGCCTGACAGACGGCCTGGAAAGCCTTCTAAGCCCGTTTAAAGCGATCGGCCTCCCAACCCAGGAATTGGTGATGACCATGGTTATTGCTTTACGTTTTGTTTTGATCCTGGCTGAAGAGCTAGACAAAATTGTAAAAGCCCAGATGGCCCGGGGGGTAGCCTTTGATCGGGGCAATTTCATTCAGAAGACCAGGAAAATATTTCCTGTATTTCTCCCTCTATTCATCAGCGCCTTTAAAAGAGCCGAAGAGCTGATCGTGGCAATGGAGGCGCGAAGCTACACCGGGGGCAAACACCGCACAAAAATGAAAACCCTGCATATGAGCAGGGTTGATCTCGCAGCAGGTCTGATCATGCTGCTTTACGCCACTTTAATAATTTACCTGATTATCACCGTAAGACCACAGATTTAATACATAAAGTATACTTAGAACAGTTTTTATATTTTACAGCCGAAGGAAGTCCCAACAGCGATAGCCGCCCGGACCTGCTCACTATCAGGATTGACTCTCTTGGTTCCGGCAACCGCTTCTTCAAGAATAACAGATTCGATTTTGCTGCCTCTGAGGCAGACCATCCGGTTAAAATCACCCTGATTAACAAGTTCGATCGCTTTCACTCCGAAACGGGTAGCCAGAACCCGGTCATAAGAAGTGGGGCTTCCACCACGCTGCAGATGACCCAGCACGGTTGCCCGGCTTTCCATTCCGGTCATTTTTTCAATTTCCCTTGACACAAGCGGGCCGATGCCGCCCAGGCGTTTAACATCGCCCATCTCTTCATAGAGCGGCTCTCCGCCCTCCTGGTGGGCCCCTTCAGCCACCACGATGATACTGAATTTCTTTCCCCTGCTCCGCCGTTCATTTATTTTTTCTGCTATACACTGGAATTTAAAGGGTAGCTCTGGAATCAGAATGATATCGCCGCCACCGGCCATTCCAGCCTGCAGAGCGATCCATCCGGCATGGCGCCCCATTACCTCAACAACCATCACCCGGTGGTGTGATTCAGCTGTGGTATGAATCTTGTCAATTGCTTCGGTAGCAGTAGTAACCGCCGAATCAAAGCCGAATGTGATATCTGTAGCCGGCAGATCATTATCTATCGTTTTGGGTATACCAATAATCGGTACCCCCAGTTCGCTGAAGCGGTGAGCCAGCAACAGGCTTCCGTCGCCCCCGATCACCACCAGACATTCGATCCCCCACGATTTCAGGTTTTCAATCGCATCAGCGGAACGATCCTGACCGGTATTACCATAGTCAGAGCCTTCAGGCCGGTAATCGAAGGGATTATCGCGATTGGAGGTGCCGAGAATCGTCCCTCCGCGGTTCAGGATCCCCGATACCGCAAAATCATTGATCACCTGGGCGTCATTTTCAACCAGCCCCTTGAAACCATTATTAAAACCAACAACCTCCAGGCCGTAGTTGTGAGCTGCCCCTTTGACCACAGCCCTGATTACGGCATTTAAGCCCGGACAGTCTCCGCCGCCAGTGAGCACGCCGATGCGGCCTTTTCCATCGCTTTTATTCTTCTTTGGCATATTAAAATCGTGGCAGGAGGTTTCACTTTTTTTGCCACTAGTGGCAGTGCTGTTGTTGATCGCTTCACGTGCCAATAAGTCCACCTTCCTGTTGAGCGGATCATCACCATGCCCCTGGACCTTGAACCAGTCAACCTGGCGTTCTTCCGTCAGCTCAAGCAGTTTGATCCAAAGATCACGGTTTTCAACCGGGTTACCTTTACTGTTGCGCCAACCGTTTTTAAGCCACCGCTCCATCCAGCCCTGCCTGAAGCAGTTAACCAGGTAGGCGCTGTCACTGTAGAGCTTTACTTTACTGCCGGGCGGGATATGGTTAAGGGCTTCTACGGCAGCAGTCAGCTCCATCCGCTGATTTGTAGTTTCAGCTATTCCTCCGGACAAGACTTCTTCGTGATCACCTTGCCTGATCAGCGCCGCCCAACCGCCTGGCCCGGGATTACCGGAACATGCTCCGTCCGTATAGACCAGATAATCCTGATTATTCAAGCTGTTACCTCCCTGTCCGCCTTAATTGGCAAGGCGGGCAAGATCGTTTAAGATTTGCTCCAGTTCGCGGATTTTTTCTCCATAACCGGCCCAGTCGCCTTCCTGCTGACTGGTCAGGGCTTCTTCATAAACAGATTGCGCTCTACGGATTAACTCAATCAGGATAGTATCTTCAATCACAGGCAGTTCGCCCGGTATGAGATCCTCTTCTCCGGGCAGTTCAGCGGGCAGTTCATCAATATCGATTCCCGGCGGGAGCGCATCCATTTCACCGAAGATGCGGATCAGCCCTTTTTCCAGCGTATCCTCCATAACCACCGTTTCGCCGAAAACAACAATCACCCGGGCTAACTCAGGCAGCCCGCCTCTTTCAGCTTCAAGAAAGATCGGTTCGACATAAAGCAGGGCATTGTTGATCGGCAGAACCAATAGATTGCCGCGGATTACCCTTGAACCGGCCTGCCCCCAGAGAGTAAACTGCTCAGAGATCTCGGTGCTCTGGTCAATCCGGTTTTCGATCTGTTTAGGCCCGAGAATAACCCGTTCCTTGGGGAAGAGAAATATTTCAACTTCCCCGTAATTAGGCTGATCGCAGCGGGCGACCATCCAGGATATCATGTTATTACGTTGATCCGGTGTAAAGGGCAGGATCAGCACATATTCAGGCTCGGGGTAGCCAGGCAATTGCAAAATAGTATAGTAGGGCTCCATTTTTTGTTCCTGCCCGAATGACTGCTCCAGCGGTACTGCCCAGAGGTCTTCGCGGGTGTAGAATATATTCGGATCAGTTATATGGTAAAGCGTTAACATTTCGGCCTGAACATTAAAGAGATCTTCAGGATAACGTAAATGAGCCATTAATCCAGAAGGCATCTCCTCGATGGGACTGAACAACTCGGGGAAGATGCCGGCATAGGTTTGAACCAGTGGGTCTGCAGGATCGATGATGTAATACCTGACCGTACCGTTATAGGCATCAATCACTACTTTGACGGAGTTCCTGATATAGTTGATATTCCCGTAAGGCGCAGAGTAAGGGTAGCTGCCGGTAACAGTATAGGCGTCCTGAATCCAGTAGAGCAAGCCATCATTCACTACGATGTAAGGGTCGCCGTCATAGCGCAGGAAAGGCGCCAGTTTACGGACTCTTTCATGAATGTTGCGGTCAAACAGAACCCTGCTTTGGTTGCTTAATTCATTTGATACGAGAATGCGGTATTCTCCGAACTTTAGAGCGAAAAGAGCCCTGCGCAGAACTGAGTGCAGCTCTATTCCTGCTTCACCATCATAAAATATAAATTCATTTTCATCTCCGACAGTGGCGAAGTGAAATTCCGGCGTTGCAGTATTAATGATCACATAGTCATTGGTCAGCTCGCCGAAATAGATTGACGGATTATCAAGCTCAACGCTGCCTGTTGGCGGTATGTCTCCTAAGAAATAGCGGGGCAGGCCTTCATTTGTAACTTCGTTAACGGGGCTCATCGTAATTCCATAACCGTGAGTCCACTGCAGCTGCAGGTTGACCCAGGTTTGAGCCTGCTCAGCCAGGCGGCTTTTATCAAGCTCACGGGCAGCGATCATCACCTGCCTGTATTCTCCGTCGATCACATAGCGATCAATGTCAACATCATTAAAGCGATAATAAAGGCGAATTGCCTGCAGCTCGTTAAAAGTTGTCAGTAAAGGACGGTAATCCCAGAGGCGGACATTGTTTATGGTACCCGGATTTTCACGCAGATCCTCCCAGGTTAACATGGCGCTGGGATCATAATTTCTGGTCGCAAAGTCTTCCACCCCATAGGCTTGACGAGTGAAGGCAATATTATGCTCCAGGTATTCGCGTTCATAGCTGAACTCACTCGGCTCAACGACAAAACTTTGGATGAACGCTGGATAGGCCCATCCGCCAAGCATGGAAACGCCGGTCAACACGAGGATCCCGTAAACAAAAAGTCTGAAACGGCGCATGAAAATATTAGCCAGGAAAACGAGGGCAATAGCCAGAGCAAGATACATGAGGATCATTAAAACCGGGTAGTTGGCGTTAATATCAGTGTAACCGGCCCCGTAAACAACACCGCGCTCAGATAATACAAGTTCAAGCTGCTTTAAGCGATAATCCCATACTTTCAAGCCAAATATCAAGGCCAGCAAAACCGAGAGATGGCTCACGCCCCTATTGGGCGGCAGTATCCAATTACGTTTACCCTGGGTTGGAGGATTAAGCGAAAGGTAAATAGAGCCTACGATCATCAGGGTCACAACCAGGGCCATCATCAAAAAACTGTAGATAAAGCGATAAAAAGGGAGTATAAATACATAAAAAGAGACATCTGTTCCGAATACCGGGTCACTGATATTAAAGGGGACATGGTTTATGAAACGCAGCAGATCCATCCAGTAATTGCCGGCATAACCGGACAAAACATAGGCAAGCAAGGCAGAGGCACCTATGAAATATAAAACCAGGCGGCGTGGGGTGAGAAAACGCATCATCCCTGTAGCCATCAGGCGCTCTCTTAAAACCAGGTTTGGGAAGCTTAAGATGTAGCGCCGGGTGAGTAACAGATTAATAAAAAACAGGGTGAAGAGAAAAATGAAAGCTCCGGCTCGCATCCCCCAGCGGGTCAGATACTGGGTCCAGAAAACCTGACCTGCTTCAAGATCACGAAACCAGAGTAAATCCAGGTAAAAATTAGTTCCCGCCAGGAAAATTGAACCAATTATTACCGCTATAACGATAATTATAATAAAACGGCTGCGCATCGATAATCCCCTCCGTAAAAATAAATACCGGTGCTTTCACCGGTCATTAGCAATCTGCTGTTTTATTGTAGCCTAACCGGTGTTACCTTGTCAAAATAACTGCCGGCAGCCAATAACCCGGCGAGATACAAGCCAGGGAGATGGGTATTATCTTATAGGGCCGATGATCGTTACGCCTGAACTGGTGCCTATCCTGGTGGCCCCTGCCTGCAGCATCTTTTCGGCAGTATCACGATCACGCACCCCTCCTGAGGCTTTAACTCCAAGCTCCGGGCCAACCGTTTCACGCATCAGTTGAATGTCGGCCACTGTCGCCCCTCCCGGCCCAAAACCGGTTGAAGTTTTAACATAACTGGCCCCGGCGGTTTTAGCCAGACGACAGGCCGTAATTTTCTCATCCTCGGTTAAAAGGCCGGTTTCGATTATTACTTTTACCGGGCGACCTGCTGCCGCTTTGACAACAGCAGCGATATCTAAAGTAACGTATTCTTCATCCCCGCTTTTAAGAGCACCTATGTGCATCACCATGTCTATTTCAGCCGCTCCGGCATTAACAGCTTCAGCAGTTTCAAAAGCTTTAACGGCTGTTGTGGTGGCGCCTAAGGGAAATCCGACCACGCAGCATACTTTAACAGTACTGCCCAGTAGTTCCTGCACGGCTCTACCAACATAGGAAGGGTTGATACAGACGGAATAAAAACCGAATTCGATTGCTTCCCGGCACAGATTGATGATCTGCTTTTCAGTCGCTTCCGGTTTTAAAAGGGTGTGATCGATGTATCCTGCCATATTTTCGGACATAATCTATATCACTCCATTCAAGGGCTACCTGACAATGCCTAAGATCAGATCCTGCGGTTTAATTTTTTGTTCATGCAGACAGTAAGCACCGGCAACCATCTCTTTAACCGATTCAATCTGCTCATCAGGCGCATCTTTTCGCGCAAAAAGTAGAGCAAGAGTATCGCCTACCCGGACAGCGTCGCCGATTTTTTTATTAATAACAATGCCGACCGCCGGATCAATCACAGAATCCTTTTTTTCTCTTCCGGCACCAAGATTCATGGCTGCAAGACCAATCGCTTCCGCTTCCAGACTTTGGACATAACCTTGTATGTCAGCCTTCACCGCGATTTGATTTTCCGCTTCGGGCAACAAAGACAGATCATCAGCGACTTTTTCATTGCCATGCTGATTGCGGACCAGCTCTTTAAATTTCTGTAACGCTGCTCCGCTCCTGATCGCCTTTTTCAATAGCTCCATGCCTTGCTCCGGTTCAGCACATTTTCCTGCCAATGCCAGCATCCAGCCTCCGAGAACCAGGCAGAGTTCTTCCAGATCAGGCGGTCCTTCGCCCTTCAGCGTCTGGATCGCTTCTTTAACCTCCAGGGCATTGCCTACAGCAAAACCGAGCGGTTGATCCATATTGGTTACCACAGCAATAGTTTTTCGCCCGGCGCCATTACCGATGGAAACCATCATCCGAGCCAGTTCAAAAGCTTCCTTACTATCTTTTAAAAAAGCGCCATCGCCCGATTTCACATCCAGCACCAGCGCGTCCGCCCCGGCAGCTAATTTTTTGCTCATAATACTGCCGGCAATCAGCGGCATGCTGTCCACAGTTGCCGTTACATCACGCAGGGCATATAACAATTTATCGGCAGGTACCAGGTTGCCGGTTTGCCCGGCTACCGCCACCCCGATCTGCTTAACCGCTTTTACCAGTTCGGCCACAGACATCTCGGTTTTAAAACCGGGAATCGATTCGAGCTTGTCGAGTGTGCCCCCGGTATGCCCAAGGCCCCGCCCGGATAGCTTAGCCACCGGCGCACCGGCAGCAGCAACCAGCGGGGCAAGAACGATTGTGGTTGTATCGCCCACTCCGCCGGTGCTGTGTTTATCTACTTTCACCCCGGGTATGGCTTTCAGATCAATTGTCTCACCCGAGTTAACCATCGCCCCGGTCAGGTCAAGGGTTTCCTCTTCACTCATCCCCTTAAAAAAGATGGCCATCAGTAAAGCTGACATCTGGTAATCGGGAATGTCACCTTTGACATAACCTTTGATCAGGTAATCGATCTCTGCTTTAGTTAAAACAGAACCGTTACGTTTTTTAAGAATCAGATCATATACTCTCAACCAGATACCTCCGCTATATTAACGTTTGCCCTTGTCGTAGGGCTCCCCAATCGCTTTTGGAGCCTGGGACGACTTGGAGGAGAGAATCAGGGCCAAAAGGGTGACAACATAAGGAAAAGTCTTCAAATAAATGCCGGGAATCTGGGCTAACGTTGGGATAGCCTGCGAAACATTGGCAATAGTTGATGCGGTTCCGAAGAAAAAAGTAGCCCCTAAAATACCCCAGGGCTTCCACTGCCCGAAAATCAAAGCGGCCAGAGCCAAAAATCCCAAACCGGCTGCGGTGCCATTGAATTCCCCGGACAAGGTTACAATAAAAGTCGCTCCGCCCAGCCCGGCACAGGCTCCTGATATCAGGACTGCCATATAACGCATCAGGTAAACATTTACCCCGGCTGAATCTGCCGCATGGGGATGTTCACCACAAGCCCTCAGACGTAAACCAAAGCGGGTCTTGTAGAGTAAAAATGTAGCCAGGGCAAGAATCAGCAGGATCAGCCAGGTTGAAGCATAGGTTTGTGTGAATAGTAACCGGCCAAGAATCGGGATATCCGAAAGGAAAGGAATAGTGAGCCGCGGCATGCCCCTGATAATCTGGACGTTGCCGCTTCCGGTTAAGAAACGGGCCAGGTATACGGTAACCGCACTGGCAATCATATTAATCGCAATACCGCTGATCACCTGGTTAGCATTTAAGGTGACGCAGGCGAAAGCATGCAGGAGGGCAAAAAGAGCCCCGAAGACAACTGCTGCAAGCAGGCCAATCCAGACTGCAGTAGTGGGATATGCCGCCTCAACATTTGTGATAACAAATGCTCCGACAAACATGCCCATCAGCATCAGGCCTTCAAGGCCAATGTTAATCACGCCGCTTCTCTCGCTGAACAGACCACCGAGAGAAGTAATCAGGAGAGGAATGGTGAAAGCAATGGCGTAGGGAAATAGTTGGTAAATGAGATCAACCATTACTGATCACCTCCGGTTTCAACTTCCAGGTTGCCGGTCTTTTTTCGTCCCAGGAGGTTATCCAGATTGATTTTCTTCAGTTTATCCCAGTTTCGTTCAATTAAAACACTGGTAGCGGCAAAATAAATGATCGTGGCGATAATCGTATCGGCAATCTCCGGAGGTATCGCCGTCATAGCGCTCATGAAACCTTTACCGGTATGCAAAAGACCAAAAAAGATTGCCGCCGCAAATACCCCCCAGGGAGCATTAGCCCCAAGCAGGGCAACAGCAATTCCGTCAAAACCCTGGGCCGGCAGCACCCCGATCTGCATATTTGAAGCAAAACCAACGTAAAAAGTAGCTCCACCCAGCCCGGCCAGCGCACCGGCGATGGCCATTGAAAAAATTATATTACGGTTGACACTGATACCGGCCGCCTCAGCGGCGTCACGGTTATAACCGACAGCTTTCAGTTCATATCCCATAGTAGTTTTTTCCAGAATAAAGGCAATGATCACAATAAAGATGATCGCCAGGAAGAAACCCAGGTTGATGTAAGATCCACTGAAAAGGCTGGTCAGCCAGGGCACTTTCATCGATGCCGCTTCCGGGATGCGCTGTGATTCTGTCTCGAGAAAAGGCCCTTTAAAATATTGCGGTACAATATAGTAGATAGCCCAATAGGCTATCCAGTTCATCATAATCGTTGCCACAACCTCATGAACATTATACCTGGCTTTCAACAGACCGGGCACCGCTGCCCAGAGGGCACCGCCAATCAGTGATGCAATAACAATGACTGTGAGCAATATTGGTTTTGGCCAGTCAAAAGTCAAACCGATGGCGGTGGCGCAAAGGCCGCCGATCAGCATCTGTCCGGCAGCCCCGATGTTAAAAAGCCCTGTTTTAAAAGCGAAGGCAACCGAGAGCCCGGCAAAGATCAGCGGTGTGGCCGTCGCTAGTGTATTGCCAATCCGCTCAATGTTCATGGTGCCGCCCCGGAAGAGATAAATAAATCCATCCAGAGGATTATTGCCCGTAACAGCCATCAGACCGGCCCCGGCCAGCATTCCGAGCAAAACGGCGAAAATTGACATCAGAAAGTCTTTTTTAACTCTGACCTTTGTTTTCAAGCTACGGCACCCCGCTTCCCGCCGGCCATCATCAGTCCGATTTCATTTTCATCCGTCTCTGATGCATTAACCACACCAACGAGCTCGCCATTGTAGATAACGGCGATGCGGTCTGATAAATCGAGGATTTCATCAAGTTCGAGCGAGATGAGAAAAACTGCCTTACCCTGATCACGCTGCTCAAGAAGGCGCTGGTGAATATACTCAATCGCGCCGACATCCAGCCCGCGTGTGGGCTGGACGGCAATCAGGAGATCCGGATTACCATCAATCTCTCTCCCCACAATCGCTTTCTGCTGGTTCCCTCCGGAAAGTGAGCGGGCGGTCGCTTCAGCACCCTGACCGCTGCGCACATCAAAATCTTTGATCACTTTTTCCGCATGGGTATAAACATAATCCCAGTCGATCAAGCCTCGGCGGGAATAGGGTTCGAGGTAATAATTTTTAAGAATCAGGTTTTCCTGGACGGTATAATCCAGGATCAGGCCGTGTTTATGGCGATCTTCAGGAATATGAGCCATACCGGTGTTGATTCTCTGCCGGGTGGTCATATTGGTAACATCCGTCCCATGAATAGAGATCTTTCCTGAATCAGCCCGGCGTAAACCGATAATTGCTTCAACCAACTCAGCCTGACCATTGCCGTCAACCCCGGCCAGCCCTACTATTTCGCCACATTTGACTGTAAGCGAAAAATTTCTTAAACCGTGAGTGCCTGTACTGCCTGATACGGTAAGATTCTCAATCTGCAGGACATCTTCACGGGGATTAGCCTCTTTCTTGTTAAGGTCAAATAGCACTTTTCTGCCGACCATCATTTCAGCCAGTTTCTCTTCATTTGTATCGGAAACATTTACCGTGCCGACCACCTTACCCCAGCGAATTACCGTACAGCGATCGGCAATAGCCATAATTTCTTTCAATTTATGCGTAATGAGAATTATTGTTTTACCTTCTTCAATCAGACTGCGCATGATCTTCATCAGCTCGATTACTTCCTGCGGCGTTAAGACTGCCGTCGGTTCATCAAAGATCAGAATTTCAGCATCCCGGTAAAGCATTTTCAGGATTTCCACTCTCTGCTGCATTCCCACAGAAACATCTTCAATTTTTGCCTCTGGATCAACATTTAACCCGTATCTTTTAGACAGATCCCTAATACGGGCCGATGCTGAACGGGTATCAACCATCAAAGCCTTTACCGGCTCAATGCCAAGAATGATATTTTCAGTAACCGTGAAATTGTGGACAAGTTTGAAATGCTGGTGAACCATACCGATGCCAAGATCATTGGCAATGTTCGGGTTGGCAATGTTAACCTTTTCACCGCGCAGGTAGATATCACCATGATCCTGCAGGTAAAGGCCAAATAAAATATTCATCAGGGTTGATTTGCCGGCGCCATTTTCTCCCAGAAGAGCGTGGATCTCGCCTTTTCTAACCTGGAAGTTGATATCATCACAGGCTACCACCCCGGGAAAACTTTTACGGATATCTTTCATTTCCACGATATGTTCCAAACGCATCAGCTCCCCTATAATCTTATCTACCCTGGTGGACAATAAAGGTTAGTAAAAAAGGGCGGGTTAAACCGCCCTTTTTCAGGTCTGCAAACTTAAACCATTATCTGATAAGGTCTCCCTGAACATCGGATACAACCAGGGATCCGGCCGCCATTGCCGCAAATGCTTCCCATACCAAATCCTCGACATCAGGATCGAGGTTCGGGTTTTCCTTAGGAATCCCGATGCCATCGTTTGAGGCATCAAAGGTTAACATCTGCCCGCCGGGGAATGTGCCATTCAGTTCCGCCTCAACCATGTCATAGGCGGCTACGCCGATACCCTTCATGGCCGAGGTCAGGATAATAGAATTGCTGCCCTCATAGATTCCGTCACCATACTGGTCAACGTCAACACCGATAATCCAGACTGCCTCTCCGCTTGCTGCCCTCGCTTTTGCTTCGTTAATGGCGCCAATACCGACACCACCGGCAGCAGCAAAGATTGCATCTACGCCTTTGTCATACATAGCCGCTGCCAGTTGCTGGCCGCCGGCTACGTTGTCAAATGATCCTTCGTAAATAAAGTTGTCAGCGTTCATGACAATGTTGGTGCCATAGTTTTCATTGGCATAGAGCACGCCCTGCTGGAAGCCCCAGTTGAACTTCTGAACGGCCGGGATTTCCATACCGCCGATAAAACCAACTTCGCCTTCCTTCAGCTGCAGCGCGGCAGCCAAGCCACCGAGGAATCCGGCTTCATGCTCGGCAAAGAAAATTGAAACCACGTTATCATTAATAACCGGGTTCCAGTCTCCGGCATGAGGATAACCGTCGAGAATGACAAACTTGGCATTGGGATACCTTGTCTGGACATCATAAATTGCTGTTTCAAACTTGAAACCGGGGCAGATAACAAGCTGGAACCCGGCATCTACCAGGTTACCAATCTCGGTGATGTAATCCGCCTCTGTTGTTCCTGCCGGCTGCAGATAACGGGTTTCCAAACCAAAATCACTGGCAGCAAGCAGTATACCTTCCCAGGTGCCCTGGTTGAAGGACTTATCGTCAATAGTCCCGGCGTCGGTCACCATCCCGACCCTCAGTGCTGCAGGCTCATCACCGGCGTCTCCATCGCCTTCATCAGCCGGTGGAGTTGCCCCGCCGCAGCCAACCACGGCAAAAACAAAGACCACTACCAGAAGTAAAGCCAACCACTTTTTCACGTTAAAACCTCCTCTTTTTTTGAACCATTTGTACATTAAACAAAGTTTTCAAGCCTGTCAAGCGAGAAAACTGATCCTGCAGAGCAGGATTTATAGGTATTTAATTCTCCAAAACTAATAAATATCCTTCAAACGATCAGCTTTTTCAGGAAGGAATTTATCAGGTTTTTACGAAATACGTTTACTTGCCACACTAAATCGCAGCACCGATAAGGAGAGGTCAATATGAGCATAATCAGAGACATAAAACTGGCACCGGAAGGACACCGCCGGATAGATTGGGTTAGCCGTCATATGCCTGTGCTGAACCACCTGATCCAAAAACATCAGGTTAAACGGCCTTTTGACGGCATCAGAATGACGGTCTGCATCCATCTTGAAGCAAAATCGGCTTATATGGCCAAAGCTTTCCAGGCCTGCGGAGCTGAAGTAACGATCACCGGCAGTAATCCTCTCTCGACCCAGGATGCCATAGCGGCAGCGCTGGTTGAGGATGGAATCGATGTATTCGGGTGGCACGGCGCAACCGCCGGAGAATATTCTTCACATATTCGCAGCGCTCTGGAAAAAGGCCCGCAGCTGGTAATCGATGACGGCGGTGACCTAGTTACCATGCTGCATAAGGAGCGCCGCGATCTACTGGACCAGGTGATCGGCGGGGCTGAAGAAACAACTACCGGATTAATCCGTCTGCGGGCGATGGCTGAAGAAGGAGAACTTACTTTTCCGGTTATTGCCGTTAATGACGCCATGTGTAAATATTTATTTGATAACCGCTATGGAACAGGCCAGTCGGTATGGGACGGAATTATGCGCACCACCAATCTGCTGATTGCCGGTAAAAACGTAGTGGTTTCCGGTTTCGGCTGGTGCGGTCGCGGAGTAGCGATGAGAGCGGCCGGATTAGGCGCAAACGTTATCATTACCGAGGTTGAACCGATCCATGCCCTGGAAGCTGTCGTTGAAGGATTTCGGGTCATGCCAATGAGTGAAGCGGCCGAGCTGGGAGATATCTTTGTCACAACTACCGGTTGCCGGAATATTGTTGGTGAAGAACATATCCCCCTCTTAAAAGACGGAGCGATTTTAAGCAATGCCGGCCATTTTGATGTTGAGATAGACAAGACAGCTCTAGCCCGGTTGGGCAAGTTTAACGGACAACCCCGGCAAAACATCGATGAATACGAAATGAAAGACGGCCGCCGGATTTATCTTCTGGGTGAAGGGCGCCTGGTTAATCTTGCTGCCGGTGACGGCCACCCGGCTGAAATCATGGATCTTTCTTTTGCCCTGCAATTCGGCGCCATGCTGTACCTGCTTAAAGAGGGTAAAGGTCTGCCGAAAGAAGTGATCAGGCTGCCGCACGAGTACGACCGGGAGACGGCTTCAATCAAGCTGGAATCAATGGGCATCAGCATTGACAGCTTAAGTTGCGAACAGGAGGCCTACCTCAATGCGTGGCAGATCGAATAGTTTTCAGTAGATGGTGATCAGATCGGCCAGATTAGCAAAGGTTTTTTCACCGATTCCGCTCACATCCATCAGTTCCCGGGGGTCAGTGAAATAACCGTTTTTATCCCGGTGATCAATGATCTGCCTGGCCCTGACCTCGCCGATACCGGGCAGGGTCATCAACTCTGAAACATCGGCCCGGTTGATGTTGATCTTCCCTTCGGCCGGGAAGCCCGAGGATTTGCTTCCGCCATTATCAACTGCAAATCCGACATAAACCTGTTCTCCGTCCATTAAAGGGCGGGCCTGGTTCAGACTTTCTGAATCAGCATCTTCATTCAGTCCGCCGCACATTTCCAGAAGTTCATAAACCCGCGAACCTGCTGGCAGATGATATACACCAGGGTTGGTAACCGCACCCACCAGGTGAACAGTAATCATTACAATTTCTGGGTTTTCTGTAGCCAAATCAGTGGCAGATTGTCTCGTAAAACCAGCCTGCTGAGAAATGAACTGAGGGTCTTTATGCTGAACTGCTCTCCAGAAGCCGCCACCAATCAGCAGCAAAGCCAACAAACCAAGAATAAGCTTTTCCTGCAATCCATTTTTCATGATCCGATACCCTTTCAGTATAAAAACCATGCACAATACCGCAAAACAGGCAAGTAATTCTCTTCGGACTGACATTTTCCCTGCAAAAATAAAAAACCGGCGTCAATTTTTTGACGTCGGTTTTTCGCTTTGCAGAAAAGTCATTTATTCAGGTTTCTCTTCTTCAGGTTCTCCTTCGACTTTCGGCACGTTTATCCCCTGAACGTTAATATTCACCGCTTCCACGGTCAGACCGGTCGTTTTCTCCACATTGGTACGGATCTCTTTTTTCAGTTTGTTAGTTGCTTCAACAATAGATACTCCATACTCGGCGATAACATTTAAGTCAATAACAACTTTATCTTCATTAACCTGAACTTTTATGCCCTTCGTCAGATCACGACGGCCCAGTTTCTCAGCGATACCGCCAACCAACCCACCGCTCATACCGGCAATACCCGGCACATCATTAGATACGAGGCTGACAATAACCGCAATTACTTCCGAAGAAATGCGAATACTATCACCTTCTTTTGCCGGATCCGGCTTTAAAACAGCTTCTGTTGACTCGACACTTTTGCCTTTTTCATGTTCGCTCATTTTATTTCCTCCTTTTTTTGGATTATAAAAGCCGGGTGAAAACCGGCTGCTATTCAAGTGATGATTAGTACAATTTTAATGGATTATTGTTTACATTATATATTTTGCATATTAAACTGTCAAGAAAAGGAATTGCAAAACCTTGATGCAATGGAGAAAAAAACCCGGTCACTGAGAGTAAAACTGGTGTAAATAGTTATATTATCATTTTGACCATGGAGTGCTATACTAAGGTCATCTGTTGTCAAAAATGACAATTGATACCTATGACCAGCAGAAGGGTTGTTACCGATGACCAGATTATATTCAATCAGGGACACCGTACAGCAGATCGCCGAAGCGATAACCGCCGCACTAGAGCTTGAAACGGAGATCATCGACGAAGAGCTGACAATCGTTGCCGGTACCGGCCGTTATAAAAAGAAAATCAGCTCCAAAGAAGAAGATGGGGATCTTGAATCTGGTTACATATATGGCCAATTATTAAAAAGCGGGGAATTTTATATCAATGAAAGTCCCAGCTCCGATCCTCCTTATGGAGCGAGGGAGAATGAGCAAGCGGAAATCTGCTGTCCTATTACACTTGAAGGTGAAATTATCGGTCTCATTGCTCTTGTAGCTTTCAGCCAGAAACAGAAAAGAAAATTGCTCGCCAATAGTGAAAACAATCTTAAATTCTTATCGCGCATGGCTTTCTTGATTGGCGCTAAAGTTGCACAGGTTGAAGTTGCCAACGAACTGAGCATAATTGTCGAAAACATTCGTGAAGGGATCCTGGTTACCAACTCCCGCGGGCTGATTACAAGTTGTAACTCAGCGGCAGAGAAAATACTCTCTACTGTAAAATACAACCTGATCGGCACTTCTATAATAAATTTGTGGGGTGATATACCGATTAAAGAAGTTGTTTCCAGAAAGATTCGCTACGAGGACCTCGAAATAATTTACAAAGATAATGATCAGTGCCAGAAACATCTTTTAATCAGCATTGATCCGATCCTGATTGACGATCCTAAAATAGAAAACGGTGGTAAAATCTGCACTGGGACTCTGTTGACTTTTCGTGAATTTCAGGAGATGAAGAAAAAAATCTACAATATGACCGATAAGCAACAGGCAGTAAGATTTGCCGATATACTGGGCAACAGCCATCAAATTCGTGATAGTATTGAGCGCTCGATGATGATCGCTGAAACAAATTCAACGGTTTTGATTACCGGTGAAAGCGGTACCGGTAAAGAACTTTTTGCCAGGGCCATTCATTTTAACAGTCAGCGCAAAACAGAACCTTTCATCACGGTCAATTGCGGTGCTATCCCGGAAACCCTTTTGGAAACGGAATTGTTCGGCTATGACAGTGGCGCTTTTACCGGTGCTAATAAAGGAGGCAAGGCCGGCAAGTTTGAGATCGCCCATAAAGGCACGATCTTCCTTGACGAAATCGGAGATCTGCCGCTCCACCTCCAGGTTAAGCTGCTGCACGTGTTGCAGCGACGTGAAGTAGAAAGGGTCGGCAGTAACCACGTTATTTCAGTTAATGTCCGAGTGCTTGCCGCCACCAATCATAATTTAGCGCAAATGGTGGAAGACGGCGAATTTCGCGAAGATTTATATTACAGATTATGTGTCATCCCTCTGCACATCCCCTCGCTAAGAGAGCGAAAAGAAGATCTCGAAACCCTCCTATTTTATTTTCTTGATAAATTTAACCTTATCCTGAATAAGAATATTAAAGGTTTCGAAGCAGATGCCCTCACAATATTAAAAGCTTATGATTGGCCGGGAAATGTTCGTGAACTTGAAAATGCAATGGAGTATGCAACCAGCTTTGAAAAAGGGGTAAGGATCAGTTTAGACAGCATTCAACCGCGGATCCGGCAAAGTTGCAATCCGGATTCAGCCGCGAGCAACTCACTATTAACCGAACTGGAACAGCTGGAAAGGAAGATCATCATCAAACAGTTGAAGCAATCCGGTTACAACACTGAGGGGAAAAGAGCTGCCGCCAAAAGCCTTGGCATCAGCGAGTCAACCCTTTACCGGCGCATCAGAAATCTTGGTATAAGACCTTAGGCAAAAAGCCGTGTTTCCATATTCTGCTAATAACGCGGCCGTCCTGCTTAATATATACAGTAACGGCCGCATTTACTCATTATTTATGCTACCAGATTTCGAACTATCTCCCTGAAAACTTCAGTATGCCTGTCGATATCTTCATTACTGGTTTGTGGAGATATTAGGGCCATATTATGGAATGGAGTCATCAGGATTCCCCTGTTCAAAGCCGCAAGGTGCATATAGCGATCTAACTCAGTATCGATTGCCTCTGCCGCCTCCTGGCCATTGCGAGCCGGCTCACGCCGGAACCAGTATTCAGTCCGGCATCCCAGGCTGGTTACGTTCCAGGGTAAATTAAATTCCTGAATTACCTCATTTACGCCATCAACAAATCGATCGGCAAGCGGGATGGTTACTGTATAGGCATCTTCGGTCAGCACTTTTTCAAGAGTAACTCGCATCGCGGCAATGGAAAGGGCATTGCCGGCAAGAGTTCCGCCTATGCCACCGGTATCACAATCCTCAATTTCAATAGAATTCTGGACCAAATCGGCCACTATTTCTGAAAAACCGTAAACTGCCGCCGGAATCCCTGAAGCAATCGGTTTGCCAATGGTCAGGATATCAGGTTCCAAACCATGGAGCGCAGTGTAACCTCCAGGGCCGGCACAAATGGTGTGGGTTTCATCAATAATCAACAGGGTTCCTGTTTTCTTAGTCAACTCACGTAAAGCCAAGTGATATCCTGGATCGGGGTGAATAATGCCGATATTGGTCATCACCGGTTCGGCCAGGACACAGGCAATATCCTTATCAGCAAGGGCCTTCTCTAAAGCTGTCAGATCATTAAATTCTACTACTTTCGTAGTCATTGACGGATCCACAGGCGGGCCAAGGTTGCCCTGCCTGGCTTTCGTCTGCCCGTTCGGATAAAGGGTGATAAAGCTTTCATCAACCGAGCCATGGTAACAGTAATTGTAAACTAAAATTTTGTTGCGGCCGGTTATATGCCTGGCCAGCCTGATTGAAAAGCGGTTGGCATCGGTAGCGGTTAAAGCAAACTGCCAATATGGGAGTCCAAAACGACGCTGTAATTCGGCGCCTACGTAGATCGAGTCTTCTGTAGGCAACATAAGTGTTGTTCCGTTTTTAATCCGCCTGACGATCGCTTCAATCACAGCATGCGGGGCATGACCGGTCATTGCTCCTGTATCACCTAAGCACAGGTCAAGATAGCGATGGCCATCAACATCCATAAAGTGCGCACCCTTTGCCCAATCAACAAATATCGGGTAATCCCCGGCCCATTTTACCATCCAGTTCATCGGCACGCCGCCAAGCAGGTTAGCCTTAGCCTTTTCGAATAATTCCCTTGAACGGGGATGATTATCGATAAACATCTGTCTCTCACGGTTTATTAACTCCGGAAGATTCTTTGTATACATAATTGCAAAAGTCACATCCCTTCAGCTTTATTTTGATCCTATACCTATAAGAACGCAATAGTTATGCCAATATTAAACAATCCGTAACTCCGCAAAAAGCAGTGAGTATAGCAAAAAACCTCGTATCTTTTGTCAATTTTGACAAAAGATCCTTCAAAAATGAAGTATTTGATGTCTTAATTAGTCCCTTTATGCAAACTGCCGGCCGCATCCATCGTGGAAAATAGTCTAAAAGAGCCTTTTATTGCTACTTTTCATATTAAGACTCATCTGCTACTTGTTTTCTTATACCCCTTCAGTATGTTTTATGGTAACGGCATGATAATTGCGTAAATATGAAACATTAAAATAAAAGGAGGTTTTCAAATGCAGGAACCGAAGCTCCAAGCTGAATCTTCAAGCCGGGAAAACTACAGCAATTACTACAAAACTTATGCCATTTTAATTTTATTATTCCTGGTCGCTATCTTCCTGATCCCAAAAGAGAGTGATTCTTACCAGTTACTGAGCATTATACCTGCAGCTTTTCTACTGATTTTTATCTTTTACACTAAACGCATTCTTGAGGCTCTGACTCTCGGTGCATTACTTGGTTATGTTATGAAATATGGCATTGGCTTTTTTGAACCATTTAGCGCTGAACTACTCAATATCATGATGAATGAGAGTATCGCCTGGCTGATTATTGTTTGTGGCCTGATGGGCAGCATTATTGCCCTGATTGAAAAAAGCGGGGGTGCATACGCTTTTGGTGAGTGGGTATCAAAAAGAGCAAAGACCAGAAAGAGCACTCTGCTTTGGACCTGGGTTCTCGGCATGGTCATTTTTATCGATGATTACCTGAACTGCCTGACCATCGGCTCATCAATGACCCGGGTAACCGATAAACACAAGGTTTCGCGTGAACATCTGGCTTATATAGTGGATTCGACAGCCGCCCCCACCTGTGTCCTGGTGCCGATTTCAACCTGGGCCGTATTTATCGGCATCCTGATGGTTGAGAATGGTCTGGGAACAAGTGACTCGAGCATTGCCGAATTTATCAAAACAATTCCCTTTAACTTTTATGCCTGGTTTGCTGTAATCATTGTTCCCCTGGTGATCCTCGGAGTCATCCCGATCTTCGGACCAATGAAAGCTGCTGAAAAAAGAGCTCAGGAAACCGGTGTTTTAGCGCCTCCAGGCTCAGAAAAGATCGACATGAAAGCCGGGGAAATATTTGAAGCTCCGGCGAATCCGAACGTCTGGTACTTCTTTCTGCCGATTATCGTCCTGGTTGGCGCTACCATTTATTTTGATCTCAGTTTGCAAATGGGCGTCCTGGCCACCCTGGCGTTTATCTTTGTCTACTATTTAATCAGCAAGGTGATCACTCCTTTGGATTATGCAGATATGGTAGTTCTGGGTGTGAAAAATATGTTATTTCCTCTTTCCCTGGTTATCCTCGCTTACTGGTTTGCTGCTGCCAGCGAGGAGATCGGTTTTGTCAGTTATATGATCGAAATTGGTGAACGTTTTATGACACCACAGTTTTTGCCACTGGTTATATTTATCATTTTTGGAATCACCGAATTTATCATGGGTATCAGCTGGGGTATGTATATCGTCGCCCTGCCGATCGTCATCCCGGTAGCCATCAGCCTGGGCGTCAACCCCTACCTGGCCGTTGGAGCAGTCTGTTCAGCCGGAATCTGGGGCAGCCATATCTGCTTCTACTCCGATGCCACAATTCTAACCTCTGCAGCTACCGGTTGCGAAAACTTCCGGCACGCCATCACACAGCTGCCTTACGGCTTTATCAGCTTCATTTTGGCGGCAATCGCCTTTGTGATCGCCGGTCATTTATTAGTTTAAAAACTTAAATTGCCTTTTTCCATCTAAATGAGCCGGGCTAAGAGAAAAAATCTCAGCCCGGCTCGCTTCCATATATGTATCTGGCACTCTTGAATTACAAACCGGCATGTATCGTTAAAGTAAAACCCTGTTACTGATTATGCTTACTGACAGAGGAGGAGGACATCATTAGAAAAAGCGCAGAAATGCAGAATACAGCCTTTACTGAATTAGTTTTACCAGTAACCCACCGTCGGCGAGGGCGAGATAATGCTGCCCGGCAAGGTCGAAACCGCCCCGGTCAAATGATAAGGCCGGCACCAGGATGCGGCTATAATTCTTAAGATTGGGCACCCCTGCCAGGGCAGTCCGATAATCATCAACAGTCAACAAACCGGCAGAGTTAATGGACCCGCCGAACCAGGTCGATTGCACCGTTAAAAAATTAATATTAGCAATTGCCCTGGCCTGCAAGGCAAGCTCCCAGCGCCTTAAGGCCGGAGTTGACAGAAGCATCAGGTTTTTGCCATGCGAATCGATGCTCCGCTCAACCCGATCAACCTCTTCCGGGTCCAAATCATAGGAGACGGCAATGCCTGAAGCAGTGCAGGACTTTTTCACCAGGGAAGTGGTTATGTTTTCGTCCATCCGCCGGATGATTAATTCGGGATCGCTTTTCTCAGCCAGCATTCTGAAGGCTTCAACTCTACTGAAAGGTTTACTGCCTTCAATTTCAAGGATCTGATCGCCACTACGCAAACCGGCTTCGTCAGCCGGGCTGTTCCTGATCACCCCGGAGATTACCGGCTTTAAGTCCGCAATCTGGGGTGGTTCAACCAGCAAGGGAGCGCGTAAATTAACCTGCAAAGAATCTACCAGCGCGTAGATTTCTTTAATAACAGCAGCGGCAGGCAAAAGGTCCGGTTTGGCCAGCCTGGTAAACCCGGGCAGCAACAGGCGGATTGACCGGGCACCAGCCTGATCTAAGTGATTAAGGGTTTGGCGAAGATCTTCAAATCCAACCAGTTGGGGCATGCCCACGACACTGCCCTGGAATCCGATCTGCAGATCCCAAAGCATTTCGATGACTGTACGGATATCAACCGCTGCAGGATCGCCCATTAAAAGGCACCGGCCGGCAGCAGAAATACTGTTTACCGAAATAACCAGCTCAAGGGGTTTAAGCGCGGCCAGCGCCTTTAGGAATCGCCGGTTGAGAAGCAAGCCGTTGGTAGTCACCTGAATCGTGGTATCAGGGTAGAGTTCCCGAATTTTTTGTAGCAGAGATATAAACCGGGGATGGGTGAGCGGCTCACCTTCTCGCAGGCGGGTGGCAGATTCTCCGATAATGATTTTCTTTTCCGGATCAAGATAGGAAGCAAGATTAACCAGATAATCTTCCGGCAGTGGGCCAAAACTGAAAGCTTTCGTGCCGGGGGGATTATGATGGTGGCTGCAGAAAATACAGGATAAGTTGCAGCGACCGGTTAACGGCAGGACATTATGCTTACTCACAGCTTCAACTACCAACTGCTGCAATATAGGACCCTGTTTCAGATCAGACAATTTTTCACTCCGCCTGGCGGATTACCAGATTGACCAGTCGGCCGGGGACGGCAATTACTTTTACAATATCTTTACCTTCGAGCAGTTGAACAATCCTCTCGCTTTCCCGGGCAAACTGAGCCAGCTCTTCTTCGGAGCAATCCGCCGGAACAGTAACCCGTCCGCGAACTTTCCCATTGATCTGCACTACTATTTCCACCTCATCGACAATCAGCCTGGCCGGATCAAATGCCGGCCAAATCTGTTGGTGGACCGAACCGGCAAAACCCATTATATGCCAGGCTTCTTCAGCCAGGTGAGGAGCAAAAGGAGCCAGCAGCAACAGGAGTTTATGGAGAGTTTCCATTAAAACGCCATGGTTCTGTCGCCTTAAATCAACCGTCTGCCGGTAAGCATAGATAGAGTTAACCATTTCCATGATGGCGCTGATGGCGGTATTAAAGTTAAAACGCTCCTGAATGTCGATCGTAACTTTTTTTATAGCGGCATGGACATTACGCTCAAGAGTTTCTTCCTGTTCGCCATGAGCGGAACTGCCCGCTCCTTCAGCCATCTGTTTGCGGCATTCAGTTACCAGGCGCCAAACCCGCTGTAAAAAGCGGTGGCATCCGGCCACCCCCTGGTCGCTCCAGTCAAGATCTTTTTCTGGGGGAGAAGCAAACAGAATGAATAAGCGGCCTGTATCAGCTCCGAACTTTTCAACGATCTCATCAGGCGTAACAACATTGCCTTTTGATTTTGACATCTTGGCTCCGTCTTTGTAAACCATGCCCTGGGCCAGCAAACGGCTGAATGGTTCTTCAACCTTAACCAGGCCGGCATCAAATAGAACCTTGGTAAAAAAGCGGGCATATAAAAGATGCAGTACCGCATGCTCAATGCCCCCGATATACTGATCAACAGGCATCCAATAATCAACTTCCTCTTTTCCGAAAGGAGCGTCAGAACTCTGCGGGCTGGTGTAACGCATAAAATACCAGGACGAACAGATAAAGGTGTCCATTGTATCTGTTTCCCGGCGTGCCTCCCCGCTACATGAAGGACATTTGGTCCGGGTAAAACTCTCATACTGGGCCAGGCCGGGGACCCTGTTGCCGGACAGTTCGACTTCGAGCGGCAGTTCAACCGGAAGATCCTCTTCCGGAACAGGGATAACACCACAATCGCTGCAATAGATGATCGGAATCGGCGCCCCCCAGTAGCGCTGACGGGAAATCAGCCAGTCGCGCAAACGATAGGTGACCTGGAATCTTCCCAGGCCCTGCTCTTCAAGAAAGGAGGTAACCTTCTTCATCCCTTCCCGGTTAGGTAAGCCGTTAAATTTACCGGAGTTGACCATTGTTCCTTCACCCGGATATGCTTCGGGCATGGTCTCTCCTGAAAGCTCCTCTCCTTCAGGCTGGATCACCACCTGAATCGGCAGGTTATATTTACGGGCAAAATCAAAATCACGCTGATCATGAGCCGGAACACCCATTACTGCACCGGTCCCGTAAGCCATCAGGACATAATTACCAACCAGGATCGGCACCTCAACGTTGTTAATCGGATTAATCGCATGGCGTCCGGTGAAAAGACCGATTTTCGGCGCTTCATCTGCTGTCCGATCAATTTCACTGACCCGTCGCATCCGGGAGACAAAATCCATGACTTCTTTTTCCTGTTCTGTACCCTCGACCAGCTTTTTAACCAGCGGATGCTCGGGCGAGAGGACCATCGAGGTCACTCCGAACAGCGTATCCGGGCGGGTAGTGAAAGTGCGAATCTCTTCGGCGGGGAACTCTTTGATCTTGAAGACAATTTCAGCTCCCTCACTTTTCCCGATCCAGTTATGCTGCATGATCTTAACCCGCTCTGGCCAATCCTCAAGGGTGTTCAGATCATTAAGCAATCTCTCAGCGTACTTGGTTATCCGTAAAAACCATTGCTCAAGATCCCTGGTTTCCACTACTGATGAACAACGCCAGCAAAGTCCTTTTTCAACCTGTTCGTTGGCCAAAACAGTCTGGCAGCTATCGCACCAGTTAACACTGGCCTTTTTTTTGTAAGCTAATCCGCGGTTATACATAAGCAGAAACAGCCACTGCGACCAACGATAATAATCAGGATCTGACGTATTGACTTCTCTGCGCCAGTCGTAACTAACCCCCAACCTGTTCTGCTGTTTTTTCATGTGCTCAATATTCTGGGCTGTCCAAACTGCCGGGTTGACCCGGTGCTCAATAGCGGCATTCTCTGCCGGCAGGCCAAATGCATCCCAACCCATGGGGTGAATGACATTATAGCCGCGCATCCTTAAAAACCGGGCCAGAACATCACCGATAGAGTAGACACGCATATGCCCCATATGCAGTTTTCCCGAAGGGTAGGGAAACATCTCCAAAACATAATACTTGGTTTTATCACGATCGATTTCCGAACGGTAGGAATCTTCTTTTTCCCACTGGCTCTGCCATCGTTTCTCGATTTCTGCCGGATTATAGCTCTCCACCGTTATCAAACCTCCATCCTGAAGCTGCACAAGGAAAATAAAAAATCCGCCCGGTCAAGGGACGGATTTATACCCGCGGTACCACCCTTATTGGTCAAACTTGTGGTGGAGCTGGCGGGAGTCGAACCCGCGACCTCTTCCATGCCAAGGAAGCGCGCTCCCACTGCGCTACAGCCCCCCGAATAGTTGCCCTCTTTCAACCGTTAACGCCGGTTATACGGCAGCGGCTAACTTGTTTCACCGCCGCTTCTCCGGAACGAGTTCAGCAGCCCCGCCTGCCGGTTTTCAGCAAATCCCGGCTCTCTAAAAAAGCATCACTGCCTACTGCTTCCCATCATCAAAAGCTTTATGGCACCTCGAGTACACCTAACATTATATGCAGGCTCCAGAGCCTTGTCAATAGCATCGATTGCTGGTGCTGATCAAGCCTTTACTTCAACCTGGTAGGACTCGGCAGACTGCATATCGATAATCAGCAGTTTGTTTTCAGCAAGCACTCCTTCGAGCCCGGCAATTATTTTCACCGCCTCGGATGTTTCCCAGGAAGCAAGCATGCAGGGTGTAGCAGCCGGATTCCCCAGCTGCACCTCAATACCCCTGGTGGCGCCGCCTTCGATCAGCGGCCCGTATATTGCTTCCAGCAAGGGCTTTCCTGGTCTGATCACTGCCAGCTGGCCGAGAAAACCGGCGATCGCCCCGTGGATCATAACGATATCAAGCTGTCCGCAGACCTTTTCCAAGTCAAAACGGGAAGGCAAATTATCAAGGCAATCGATCACCAGGTCACACCCGTTTAACAGAACAGGCAAATTCTTAATATCACCAATCAGGTTATGCACTTCAATTGCGGTTGAACCATTGACAAGGCTAACTCTTTTTTGGGCAGCGTCGGCTTTTGAATGGCCGATTGACATTTCATCAGACAAGAGCTGCCTGTTCAGGTTGCTGTCGGCAAAACTATCTCCATCGATAACCACCAGTTTACCGATCCCCATACGGGCTAAAAGCTCAACCACAAAACCGCCCAATCCACCTGCCCCGACTACCCCAACTTTGGCAGCCAGAAGCCTGATCTGGCCTTCTAAACCGATTGTGCCAACGCTGCGCTGATAGCGATCGGGAATCACCCCTGCTTTCAGGGCTGCCAATTCAACCTCACGCCGGCTTAAATCAAACTGTTCTGCCAGTTCCCTGGTTTTCGTTATCGTTAATAGCCGGTATTCCTTACCGGATGGATCTTTTCCGGTATCAGCTATCTCCAACAGCACTTTTTTAATTTTTTCAGCCTTAGACATTATCTGCACCTTTATTGCTAAACTTTAGTCGGTCGAAAGAGGCAGTTCCACACAGCCATTATTAAAATAGAGCTGCGGCGCTTCACACCAGAGCCGCTCAAGATCATAGAAAGCCCGAGCCTCGGGCTGAAAAACGTGTATCACCAGGAATCCGTAATCAAGAACCACCCACCACGCTTCTTTCAGGCCTTCGACTCGCAGGGCATAACAATTTTTCTTTTTCAGGCTTTCAAGCAGGTGGTCGCAGATGGCGTTAACCTGGATGGCCGTGTTACCGCTGCAGATTAAGAAATAATCGGCTACGATTGAAACTTTGCCCACTTCCATTAATTTTAAATCATGTCCCTTTTTTTCTGAAGCCAGTTGCGCGGCATAGAGGGCCAATTCTTTTGAACCGGCGGCCGGTTCCTGTGCCAAATAAAAACACCTCCCGGAAATAAAATAATACCTAACCTAAATTAATTTTTTTATATTTGAGCAGGCTGTTGCGAAAACCTACCGATCGGGGATGTAAGGCCATTCCCCTGGCCACTACGGAAAGGATAGTTATATCTACCGCCATAAGCAAGGCCTGGTTAAGGTCATGTTCAGCCAGTTTGCGGACTTCTTCCACTCCCTCAAAGCTGCGTCCTTCTTCAATAAAGTCAGCCAGGTAAAGCACTTTTCCAAGCTTTGACAATCGATTGTGCCCTGTTGTGTGGTAGGTAACTGCGTTGAGGACTTCCTGATCGCTAATCTTTAATTCAGCGGCAATCATCACTGCCCCCACCGGAGCATGAAGCAAGCGTGCTTCTCCCCTGGTGATGCGATCCGGTTTAAAGTTATATTCTTCAGCCTTTACAAGCAGCTCCTGCCTGTTAAACCTTTTTCCATAATCATGGATTAAACCGGCCAGGCAAGCCTTATCGCGGTTTGCTCCAAAACGCTCAGCCAGCATAACTGCTGTATCCGCCGTTCTCAGGCTGTGTTTAAAGAGCTGCGGGCTATAAACTTTCTGTATTACATCCCGATAATGGTCAGCGTTCATCCACCAGCCTCGCTTTAAAAGAATCTGAGCAATAATAAACGTATGAGTTCAAATTGATAGATATCTTATATTCTACTGCTCACGGGGTTTGGCTTCGTTTACAACCAGCTTACGGCCTTCCAGTTCAACGCCGTTTGCCTTCTCAATAATTTCATCGGCATTGTCTTCACTAACTTCCACAAATCCGTATCCGCGTGAACGACCGGTTGAGCGCTCGGTGATGATGCGGCATTCCAGAACTTCCCCATACTGACCAAAAAATTGCTGCAGATCATCTTCCTTGGTACTCCACGGAATATTGCCCACGTATAATGTTTTTGCCATTTCCTTAACACCTCCGGATATTTTAGCCCTGTTTTAAAGGGCAAAAAGCCATGCTTCAACATTGAACTTTGTAGAGTTCAAGTTTTTTAATATACTGCTCAACAGGCTCGGGAGTAAGGTATTTAATCGTTTTGCCCAGAGCAACTCTTTCACGGATAAAAGTTGATGAAACCGCCAGAGCCGGGATTTCGATCAGATGCACCTTTTGCCGCAGCAGAGGAGCATTCTTCTCAAGGGTTTCATGAAAATGATCGAGCGAATAGCCTGGCCTGGTAACGGCGATAAAGGTGCAAAGCCTCAGCAGCTCTTCATAGTCTTTCCAGGTAAAAATCTCCAGAATGGCATCAGCGCCAGTAATAAAATAAATATTAGGGGCGGGATTCTGGCTGTTCTGGAAATGCTTCACCGTATCAATTGTATAGGTGGGGGTTTTTTGGTCAATTTCAAATCGCGAAACTATAAAAGCAGGATTAGACATAACGGCGAGGGTGGTCATCAGGTAACGGTGTTCCGGAAGCGAAATTGTTTCAGTTTCCTTATGCGGCGGTATACCGGCAGGCACGAATATTACATAGTTAAGATCAAATTGCTGTCTTGCCTCTTCGGCGGTAACCAAATGCCCTACGTGAATCGGGTCGAAGGTGCCACCCATTATGCCAATATTGGGGCTTCCGTTTCTGTGACCGGGTAAGTTAGAAACCAAGGGATTCTTTACTCCTTCTGCCTGTCAATCATAGTAGGTAAACTCTTCACTGCCAATTCTTACAGTGTCGCCTTCCTTAATGCCGGCTTTTCTTAATTTTCGATCGAGGCCACTGCGTCGGCAATAGTTCTGAAAGCGGAGCAGCGCATCTTCATTGTCAAAATCGGTTCTGGCTGCCGCCCTTTCCACCGCGCTACCGCTTACCAGAAAGATATCATCGACTTTATTAACGGTCAGCGGTTCTTCGACTTCTTCAACCGGCCTGATTATCTCTTCCTCATCAGGAACCGTTTTTCCTTCATTTAGTTCGCTAATCCTTTGCAACAAATAGCTGATCAGTTCAGCTGTACCGGCGCCGGTTGCCGCCGATATGCCAAAAAGGGGAGTTGTTTCATCGTTATTGTCCGTAATGCTATCCCGCAATAGATCAAGTTGTTCCTCTGCATAGGCTAAATCAATCTTGTTGCCGGCGATTACCCGCGGATATTCCGCAAGTTTGGGATTGTGGGCGGAGAGCTCCTCAACAAGCATGCGGTAGGCTTCAGAAGGTGCGGGGTGGGCTTCAGGAGAAACATCGATTAAAAAAAGAAGCAATAAATTTCTTTCGACATGCCTTAAAAACCGGTGTCCAAGCCCGGCGCCCAGGTGGGCACCCTCAATTAAACCTGGCATATCAGCCATGATAAAGCTGCCCTGATCACCTACCCTGACCACTCCAAGATTAGGGGTCAGTGTAGTAAAAGGGTAAGCGGCTGTTTTGGGTTTTGCCTCGCTGATTCTTCCTAACAAGGTAGATTTACCGGCATTGGGAAAACCGACCAGGCCAACCTGGGCCATTAACTTCAATTCTAAGTTAATCACTCTTTCAACACCGGGCAGCCCCTTTTCCGCTACCCGGGGAACACGTCTTCTTGCAGAAGCAAAACGGGCATTGCCTTTACCACCCTTACCGCCTGCGGCAACCAGTGCTTTCTGGCCGGGGCGGATCAGATCAGCAATGACCCGTTGACTTTGATCGTAAATTATCGTTCCCAGGGGTACCGGAACATATAAATCCTCACCGGTAGCTCCGTGACGATTTTTTGTAGCGCCTTTGCCGCCATCGCCTGCTTTCAGCCGGCGTTTGTAACGCAAATCAAGGAAACTGTGTTTTGAGGGATCGGCCAACAGGTATACATTGCCGCCATGGCCACCATCGCCGCCGTCAGGTCCTCCCTTGGGCACATACTTCTCACGGCGGAAAGAAACCATCCCGTCACCGCCACGCCCGCCACGTACTTCTAACTCTAATTCATCAACAAACATTGAACCGCGGATCACCTGCATAACTAAAGATTGATATAAAAATAAAGGTCCGGGCTAAGCCCGGACCCGAGAGACCAGTTTATTAATTTACCGCTGCCGTTTCTTCAGGATAAACACTGACCTGCTTCTTTGCCCGTCCATTAACCTCAAAAACAACCCGACCATCAATCGTGGCAAAAAGGGTATCATCGCCACCCCTGCCGACATTCAGACCGGGATGGAAACGGGTTCCGCGCTGCTTGACTAATATGCTTCCGGCTTTAACTATCTGCCCGCCATAACGTTTAACGCCAAGACGCTTTGCTTTGCTGTCACGGCCGTTCCGAGAACTGCCTACTCCTTTTTTATGAGCCAATCAAAACACCTCTCTTTCCTTCCGGATCCTAAATTTCATAGTCGATCAATTATTATCACCTAGGCATTGATCGCATTAATCAATACATCGGTATGCGGTTGACGATGGCCCTGCTTGCGACGGTAGTTCTTCTTTCTCTTGAACTTGAAAACAATAATTTTACGTCCCCGTCCCTGGCTGACCACTTTTCCTTCAACACTGCATCCTTCCAGATAAGGGTTGCCAATTTTTACTTCATCGTTATCGCTGAGCATTAAAACCTGTTCAAACTTCACTGCTTCGCCTTTTTCGGCCGGAAGCTTCTCCACGCGGATTACCTGGCCTTGTTCTGCGCGATACTGTTTACCGCCTGTTTCAATAATAGCGTACATAAATATACCCCCGATAAGGACTCGCCGAAGCTGGTAGCCCAATAATAACAGGACTTTAGACCTTCTCCGTGCGGTTGTCAGTCTATCCGCCATTTTATCACGCCCTCAAGCCCCTTGTCAAACAAATTAAGACCGATCCGCCAATGACTGGCCAGCATAAACCTGTGATAAAATAGACAGGGGGGTCAATTATGGATGCAAAAAGCTACTTAAGCTACAGCGATTTAGCCTGGACCGAGGCCATTCTTGCTCCGCCGGCTGATTTTGAAAAAGAAACCGAACTATTTTGCCAGGCCGTAAAAGATAAATCTTCTTTCCCGGTCAAGAGCCTACTCCACCTGGCCTGCGGCGCCGGATGCAATGATTATACTTTCAAAAAGCATTTCGCCGTTACCGGTATCGATATCAGCCCGCAGATGCTGGCTATGGCCAGAAAACAGAACCCGGAAGTTGAGTATATCGAAGGAGATATGCGCACTGTCAGGCTGAACCGGGAGTTTGATGCTGTGACCATCCCCGATTCTATCGATTACATGCAAACCGAAAACGATCTGCAACTGGCCCTGATGACCGCCTGTTCACACTTAAAACCGGGCGGAGTGCTGCACATCGTCGCCAACACGAAGGAAGAGTTACGGGAAAACAACTTTGTCTACAGTGCAGAAAAGGATAAGATCAAAATCACTGTTTTTGAGAATAATGCCATCCCGGACCCACGCCAGGATCGCTACGAAGCGGCAATAATTTACCTGATTCGGGAAGGTGAGAAGCTGACCATTAGAAGCGAAGTTCATAAACTAGGTCTTTTCAGCCTGGTATTGTGGCGCAGACTGCTTTCAACTGCCGGCTTTTCCAACATTGAAGAATCAAAAATTGAGCAGCTGTATGACCGTTATATGCCGGAAGGCGGACGGTATCATCTGACCATGTTCGTGGGAAACAGAGCATGATCATAGCGGTAATCTATTGAGCTAAGCTCTTTCGGCGATATGATCTTTCAAGCAAGACCGCAATGGTCAATGGAACTGCGGTGATCAGCAACCCGCCGGACAAAATCTCCTGTATTTCCTGAACATTAAATCCCTCTTCGGCGATCGCCAGAAAGAGCAGGATCCAGAGAATAGCGCATAATCCAAAAATAATGCGGGCAACCACCGCTCTTAAGAAAATCCAGGAGCGGGCTTCAGGTTCATCGGCATGACCTCCCTGGGGAACACTTTGCACCACCTGTCCGGCTTCACCCTGCTGAAGGGGCCGATAGACCCCCGATTCCCAATGAAGGGCTGATTCAGCGCTGCCCTGTTTAAGAATTCGGGTACCGATCACAAAATAGAAAATTACCAGGGGCACCATCAACAGCGCCGCAGCGGTCTCAGATAATACGAAAGTGTTATAAAGGGCATGTAAACTGAAGGCGACCAGGAAACCCTTGATCAGGTTGCCATTTCGTTCCGCTCTGGTTTCAGAAAACTTTGCCCTTCCGACAAAATAGCCCATCAGTACTCCGGTAAAAGTATGCCCGGGAATTGAGGTCACTGCTCTTAAAATCCCGACCGTCAGGCCAAGATCTAAAACATATAATATGTTTTCAGCAGCGGCAAAACCGATTGCCGCAGCTCCGGTATAAATCACGCCATCAAATTTTTCATTAAAATTGTGATTTCTCCAGGCGAATAAGAGCACTACCAGGAGTTTGACCAGTTCTTCGCTCGGTGCAACCACCAGAAAAGACTCCCGCGCGGCTCCAATGATACCACTTTTTAAAAAAAAGGGCAGATCGAGCAGGGCAATCTGGATTAAAGCCGCCGGGATGATTGATACCGCTCCGAGCACCATGATTTTTAAAACCATCCGGGTCGGCTCCGGCTCCGCCCGGTCATGGCGCAATATATATGATAAAAAGGCAATAGGCGGAGTTATCGCCACCAGCACGAGGAGTAAGGTCAAACGTTATACCAGCCTTCGCTTATTTTTTGCTCATTACTGCCCGGGCATAAGTACGGTTTACTTCTTTAATCTGGACTTTTATCTTCTGCCCCACTTTTTCCCCGGCACCCTCAACATTAATTACAAAGCCCTGGATGCGGGCTATGCCGTGAGTGGGACTGGAGGCATGGGGCTCTTCAATGATCACTTCAATTTTCTCCCCGGCTTTAACCGGTAAGGCCAGAGCCTGGATCTCCTTATGACTGCCCCTGGCCACTATGCGATATTGCTCAATATGAATATCTTCGGTGCCCCGGATAAAAATGTGCCGGCCCAACTCATCCTCAAGCTTTTTCAGGTTACCGCCGCCTGAGCCGATAATGATCGCCGCAACTTCGTGGTGCATTTCCACCAGCACAGCCCTGCTTCTTTCCTCCTGCAGCTCCCGCTTCAAGTCGCTCTCAATGCGGGTGCTGATCACCAGCGGGGTAAGAACCCGTCCTGATCCGCCGCAGTAAGGACAGGGTTGCTGCAGGTATTCAGAAAGGTCCTGCCGCACTTTCTTGCGGGTCATTTCAACCAGACCCAGATTGGTTAAGCCCAGGACATAGGTTTTTGTCCGGTCGTTTTTAATCGAGTTATTCAGCTTGTCAATTACTTTACGCCGGTGATCTTCGATACTCATGTCGATAAAATCGACAATAATAATTCCGCCGATATCACGAAGGCGTACCTGGCGGGCAACCTCTTCAGCCGCTTCCAAATTGGTCTTCAGGATCGTGTCAGCTAAGTTGCGCCGCCCGATGTAACGGCCGGTGTTAACATCAATGACCGTTAAAGCCTCTGTTTCATCAAAAACAATATAACCGCCGTTTTTTAACCAGACCTGGCGGGCTAAAGCTTTTTCGATCTCTTTTTCGATACCGTAACGCTCAAAAATCGGTTCGTCTTCCTGGTAGAGCTTTACCTTGCTCTTCAGGTGGGGAGATATGTAATCAACTATCTCCCGGACCTTGTCATATTCGTGTTCATCATCGATTAAAAAGCTGCTGAATTCTTCAACAAAAAGATCGCGGGCGATACGGCAGGTCAGGGAGAGATCCTGGTACAAAATTGCCGGAGCCGGTTTCTGTTGAAACCGGGTAATAATGCGATTCCAGAGTTGGACCAAAAACTGGAGGTCCTGGGCCATAACATCGGCTTCAACCCCTTCAGCAACTGTGCGGATGATCAGACCAACCTGATCAGGTTTAAGCTTTTCCACCTCGCGGCGTAAGCGGTCACGTTCCGCCTGGCTCTCGATCCGCTTTGATACCCCGATGTAATCGGCGCCCGGCACCAGCACCAGGTAACGACCGGGAATCGTAATCTGACCGGTGACTCGCGCCCCCTTGCTGCCATACGGCTCCTTGATCACCTGGACCATGATCTCTTCGCCGACATGCAGCAGTTTTTCAATTGCATTACGGGACGGTGGAGGTGATTCTTCATCCCATTCAGGGGTTACATCATCCACATAGAGAAAAGCATTTTTGCCCAGCCCAATATCAATAAAGGCAGCCTGCATTCCGGGAAGCACATTAGCTACGGTACCCTTGTAGAGGTTGCCAACAACCCTGAATTGCAGGGGCCTTTCGATATCGAGTTCAACCAGTTTTCCTTTTTCAAGCAGAGCAACACGGGTTGCCCGGTTATCGCAATTGACAATAATTTTTTTATCCAATAAACTGTCACACTCCTTCAATAAACGGCTTGAAAGCACCTTCGCCTGAAGTATAAAGCTGATCGCGCTCTATGCTCCAGTGAAATGGGCTGCCGGAGGAATCCAATATTTTTTCTTCAATCTTCTGCAGTAAAAAAGACGGCGATACACCGCCATCGCTTCCGGCTTTAACCAGCATCGACAGAACTATTTCCTGATGGTTTTCAGCAATATCTAATTCAAAAATATATGGTCGGATATTTGTATAACTTATTTTTCGTTTTTTCTTATCGGTTCTGGGCGAGAGAATTTCATCATCTTTTAGCAGATCAGCAACCGCCTTTCCGATCTTACCCTGGATCTCAGGGCATTCTGTTCGTGATTTTAAAATTGCCCGGTAACGGGCAGCAGTAACCCGGGCGGCAAGCGGCGGCGCCTGTTCGGTCGACTCAACTGCATCAATGAGCTTCAATCCTTCCGGCAACTGTGGAGATAGGGCCGTAATAAACGCCGCCGGTTCTATCTGCTCTGATAAATGCACTTCTCCAAGCTCCCGGCCGGCAGTTACGCCAAGGGGCAGGGGCAAGGCAAGATTCAGACGCATTCGGGGGTTAAAACCTGCACTGTAGGCAAGCGGCAGGCCACTGCGGCGGAGTGCTCTTTGTAACAGCCGCATTAAATCAAGATGTGAAATATAGGCCAGGGGCTTGCCACGAGCAAAACTGAAAATAATTCTTATAGTCCTTCACATCCTTCAACAGGACGATGGTTGAAAGCCAACCGGTGTTCTTCGATTAACTCTTCTTTACTGACACCGCAGTCCAGGTGGTCCCAGGGCAGAGGCTGATCATAGCTGAAACTACGGTTGGCATAGTCAGCCGGATTAATGTTCAGAGCGCTGAATGCCTGCTGCCATCTTTGGTAAGAAAAAGACTCTGACCAGCCATCGAACTTGCAGCCCAGGCGCCAGGCCTTTTCCAGCAGGGAGGCGAGGCGTCGGTCTCCGCGGGCAAAAACTGCTTCAAGTAAACTGGTTTCCGCGTCATGCCAGCTGAAATCAACCCAGGGCATTTTTTTAAAACTCTCAATCAGCAGCTGCTGTCTCCTGATCACATCGGCCAAGGGTAGTTGCGGCTCCCACTGAAAGGGACTGTGGGCTTTGGGCACAAAAGTTGCCACGCTGACCGAAAATTTAATGTTGTGCCTGCCCTGCCGGCGGAAATGCTGCCGCAGGTTGCGGCACAGTTCGGCAATTGCTGCTGCATCAACGTCCTCTTCTGTCGGCAGGCCAATCATAAAATATAATTTGAATCCCTGCCAACCCGCCTGGACAGCGTCATCGAGAGCAGTGTAAATATCACTCTCGCTGATTCTTTTACCAATTACCTTTCTTAATCTCTCAGTTGCTGCCTCCGGAGCAAAAGTCAGCGAACTGCGCCGGCCCTGGTGCAGTTTGTCGGCTAAGGTAACAGAATAAGAATCAAGCCGCAGCGAGGGTAAACTGCAGCGGACAGTCTGACCGGTCAGCGCTTCATCAACACGGTTAATTAGTTCATCAACCCCGGGGTAATCACTGCTGCTCAGTGATGAAAGCGATAGCTCATCGTAGCCGGTGCAAGCAATCAGCTCCCTGGCCGTTTCGACAATTTTAGCGGCACTGCGGCGGCGAACAGGCTTAAATATATAACCAGCCTGGCAAAATCGACAGCCTCTGGCACAACCGCGAAAAATTTCCACCACCGCCCGATCATGCGCAGTCTGAATATAAGGCACCACCGGAGCTGTCGGGTATGGCGCGCTATCTAAATTTGTCACTAAATTTTTCCCGATTAGATTCGGAGCCCGCTCTTCCACTTTCTGCAGCCCCTGATAAATTCCTTCACGGTAAAGAGGTTTGTAAAAACCGGGGATATAAACCCCTCTCTTTGCTGCCAGTTTTAACAGAATCTCATTTTTGGGGCAGCCTTTTTCTTTCAGATCCGCAATTTCCAGGAGCAAGGGAGGCAGCGCTTCCTCAGTTTCGCCAAGCATGAAGAGATCAAAAAAACTAGCGAGCGGTTCAGGGTTAAAAGTACAGGGGCCCCCTCCGATAATTAAAGGATACTCGTCGGCGCGATTTTCACTGCGGATGGGGATTGCGGCCAGATCAAGCATGTTCAGGACATTCGTATAGCTGAGTTCATATTGGAGCGAAAACCCGATCAGATCAAATTCACCAAGCGCTTTTCCGCTTTCCAGGGCAAAAAGCGGAAGTCCCGCTGAGCGCAACTGTTCTTCCATATCGGCAGCAGGAGCAAAAACGCGTTCCATCAGCAGATCAGGATTTTGATTAACGCAATCGTAAAGGATTTTAATCCCCTGGTTCGACATCCCTACCTCATAAAGGTCGGGAAAAGCAAGCGCCATTCGCAAACGAACCTGATCATGGTTCTTATGACAGCTGTTCCATTCATTGCCGAGATAACGGCCTGGTTTTTGCACTTTATCCAAGATGGTCTCAAGCTCTGGTTCAACCATCGTCATTACATTCTCCCTGAAAATAATTTTTTCTATAATACCATCTATTTCCTGCTTTGACAAGGCCTGCCTAAATGAGCCCTTTTTCCCGGAAACTAAAAAAACAGCCATCGCCAATGATGATATGATCGCGAACGCTAATCCCCAGGATATTGCCCGCGTCAACCAGGCGCCTTGTCACCGCCAGATCCTCCTGGCTGGGTGAGGGATCTCCGCTGGGGTGGTTATGGCAGAGAATCACCGATGCGGCACTTTTACGCAGGGGCAGATTAAATATTTCACGGGGATGGACAATCGATGCGCTCAGGCTGCCGACGGATATTTCCTCTTTCGAAATGACATTATTCTTGGTATTAAGCAAAAGGATCTTAAAATATTCTTTTTTCTTATAACGCAGTTCTTCCATAAATAGTTCCGCGGCCTGGCGCGGATTGGAAATGCTCCCTCCAGCTTCCCTGGGCGCTGTAGCCAGGCGGCATCCGAGTTCCAAAGCCGCTTTAATGGTTACCGCCTTGTCGGGTCCGATACCCTTGTTTTCCTGAAGATCTTCAAGTGATAGATCGGGAAGGCTGCGCAGTCCTCCACCCCTGGATATAATTTTTGTCGCAATCTGCACTGCCGATTCGCTGCGGTTTCCAGTTCGGATCAGGATAGCGAGCAATTCGGCATTGGAAAGCGCTCCGGCGCCCAGGGCCATTAATTTCTCACGCGGTCTTTCTTCGAGCGGCAAATCCCTGATCATCACCGATTCATTTTGCATGGTTGTTATCCTTTCCATTCAGCCAGATTGGAAGCTGCATATTGGTCATTAATTCGTAGAGTAAATTTAAAGGCAAACCAACCACGTTGAAGTAACATCCTTCCACCCGCTTCACTAAGAGCGCTGCCAAACCCTGAATCCCATAAGCCCCCGCTTTATCCAAAGGCTCACCGGTAGCCAGGTAGGCGGATATTTCAATATTTGAGAGTTCTTTTAACCAGACACCGGTCGAGGATACTCCGCTTTCAAGGCGCCCGGTTGCCGCATCAAGCAAAATCAACCCGGTAATAACTTCATGCCGATCCCCACTGATCAGTTTAAGCATTCTCCCGGCTTCTTCGGCATCGGCAGGTTTGCCGAGGATCAGACCCCGGTATAAAACAATGGTATCAGCAGCCAGGATATAACCGCTTCCAACCCGGCCGGCAACATCCATTGCTTTTCGGCGAGCCAGCACACTAACCAGTTCTTCAGGCGACAACCTCTCTTCCAGCTGTTCGGAAACAGTTGGTTCAATTACCGCAAAGGGAATGCCGGCCTGTCTGAGCAGGTCTGCCCGCCGCGGCGATGCCGACGCAAGAATTAATTTCATCGGTCAGGCTCCGTTTCAGCTTTCAGGATCATCCGCCTGGTTATTCCTTCAAGGTAATGAGCAGCCAGACCGGTAAAAATACCGGTTGGCACGGACAATAACAGCAGCAGTGGGTAATAGCCTTTTAATAGCGAGAAATTAGAGATAATGGCCGAGGCAACCGTCAGTTGGGTCAGGTTGTGGACAGCAGCGCCCAAGACACTGACCGATACCAGGCTGATCAAAGCTTTTCGTTTAAGGATTAGCAACAGAGCCATCACCAGGCAGCTGGTAATTCCAGCCGTAAAACTGAGCCAGAATCCAAAACCAAAGAGCCCCCCGATGAAGAGACTGCCGAGTACAGTTCTTAAAACAGTAACCAGCAAGCCACTACGAAGGCCAAACAGGGTAAGGGTTAAAAGGGTGATTATATTAGCCAGGCCCAGTTTTACGCCCGGCACCGGCATCGGCAGAGGCAGGGCGGCTTCAACAGTGTGAATAACAATGGCAAATGTAATCAGGACCGCCAGGTAGGTGAGATGATTCAGGCGGCTTCTAAGACGAACGGGATTTTGTTGCATTATTTTACTCCTGTCTATTTAAGTTCCAAAATATTTTCCAGGCCGCTTGAACTGATAATCTCAAGCTCCGGGGTAACCAAAACACCTTCCACTCCCCTAATCTTTTCAATCAAAGCCAGACCTGTGACCGGACCGAGGACAAATACTGCCGTTGAAAGCGCATCAGCTTCAGCAGCAGTTGAAGCTACAATCGTCACACTGGCTAATTTTCCAGCCGGTCTGCCGCTTTGCGGATCAATAATATGATGGTAAGAAACGCCATCCTTTTCAAAATAACGCTGATAGTCACCGGAAGTGACCACTGCCGAATCGGACACTGAGAGGGCTGCAATTATAGATTTATCATCCCGGGGGTGGCGGACACCGATTTTCCAGCCCTGACCGTCCGGTCTACTGCCGATCAAGGCAATATCACCGCCGGCATTGATAAAAGCCCTTTTAACATTTAAACTTTTTAAAACAGCAGCCGCCCGGTCTACAATATAGCCCTTGGCAATGCCGCCAAGTTCCAGAACCATGCCCTTATCCGGTAAAAAAATAGTCGCATCTGAATGATCAATTATTATTTTCCGGTAATTGATCAATGGCAGGAGCTGCCGGATTTCTTCTTCCGGCGGCAATCTGAATTCCTGATCGAGAAACCCCCAGCTATCAATAAACGGCCCGATAGTCGGGTCAAAGGCTCCTGCACTGATTTCTGCATACTGTAATGCTAAAGCAGCCAGGAACAGGGTTTCCCGGCTGACTTTTACCGGTTCCAAACCTGCGAAACTATTAACCCTGTATATGTCACTGGCTCTTTCCGTCCTGCTCAGTAATTTTTCAAGGCGCTCAATCTCATAAAAAACGGCATCCCTGATTTGCTCGGGACTGCTGCCATCGGGAACTGTAAAATTCAGCTCGATCATGGTGTCCATGGTTGTCAGGTAATAGACCCGCTGATCTTCAGCATTCCTGAAGCTTAAGATCAGCATTATAACCATAACTGCCGCCAGAGCGATAAGATAAAGACGGTACTTAGTAAGATAACTTACTGCTTTCTGCCTTGATCCGGCCAGGGCTAGACGCCGCTTTTTATTCAACTGTTATTCCTCAGGAACGTCCAAAATAGAAAATTATAAACAGGACCACACCGAGAACAATAACCAATAGCAGGTTATCAAAACTTAAATTTTTTGTGGTCCATTTAACCTGTTCCGTACTGCGTTCCTTGTCTTTCTTGGCTTCAAATCTTCTTTCCATCTCTTTTCGTGCTTTCTGTCCGGCCTGGTCATAGACTACATTGAGAGCACGATCGATATCAGTAGATTGTTTCGCCAGTTTTTGAGCTGCCCGACCGGTTTCGAGGTAAGCTTTATCGAGAGCGCTGTCCATATCCGCCGATTTATCAGCAATTTTGCGAGCAGCCTCCCCGGATTTCTGATAGAACTGATCGATTTTTTGATCCATATCACGGGAACGATCAGCCATTTTAAGCCCTACATCCCCCCACTTGCGGTAAAACCGATCCAGACCCTGATCAAAATCACCGACAAAATTACACCAGCTGCGGGCTACACCTCCGGTTCGATCATAGGCTTTATCGATAGATGAGTCGACAAATACACCGGTCCGGCAGGTCAGGACCATCAGGTAGTGGGTGATCGGCTGGTAAACAAGATAGTAAATACTGAGCCATTCCGGTGGCTTCCAGTCAAACCAACGACGGTAGTAACCGGGAATATAGATGATCATCGCCAGTACGCCGACGATCACCATCGCCTCCAGGGGGTGCCATTCAAAAAAGTAGAAATGATAAAGGTGGTCCATGGCATAGCCTTCATATTTTAACATTTCAGCAGCCGGTACAATGATCCTTTCCAGGATCAGATTTGGAAAAAGCCCGATGGCAATTATGATCATTGAAAAGGAGCTGAGCACCGCTATGATTGAAGGGGTTAGCCGATAATGGCGATCCAGCTTTTCCGGAACAGGCCCCAGGAAAATACCTTTGAATAGCTTAATGAAATAGCAGATTGTCAGGGCGCTGGTCAGGGTAAATATTTTTTCAGCTATTTCGAGACTGATCATTTCATTATATTTAATAGCAATCAAAAGGGCATCATGAATCAGTGTTTTGCTTGGATAGCCGTTAAAACCGGGCATACCGGCGATACCGAAAGCCGCCACCACAAAGGTTACCGCGACCAGGGGCATCTTTTTCAGCATGCCGCCCAGACGCGAAAGCTCCAATTCATGGGTGTAAATATAAATTGTACCCACCATCATAAAAAGTCCGGCTTTAAAAAAAGCATGGTTGATAATATGGTATATGGCACCGGCGAAGCCCATCGCTCCGCCGATCCCCATTAACATAGCTGCGCCAAGGCCGGTGGCAATATAACCGATCTGACTTACACTGCTGTAAGCCAGAATACGCTTCATATTATCCTGCAGCAAAGCCATAACCGCCCCGGCAAGCATGGTGACAATACCGACCCACATCAGGGCATTGCCGGTCGTAAAAAGATAATTTGCATCAGGTGCGCCGGTTTCCGCCGGAGAGGAAAACAGAATCAGCGACACCCTGAGGATCCCGTAAGCACCGGTTTTAATCATAATCCCGGAGAGCAGGGCACTGGCCGGTGAAGGCGCCACCGGATGAGCCAGGGGCAGCCAGATATGAAGCGGTACTAAACCGGCTTTTATGCCGAACCCGATTAAGAAAAGGACATAAATCAGAGACCGGTTGACAACCAGTTGATCCAAAACCGGAGTAATATCAACTGAACCGGTCGCAGCAAAAAGAAGCATAATGGCAAATAATAACGCCAGACCACCGGCTATGCCAAGATAGAGATAAAGAATACCCGCCCGCATCGCCTGGAAATCCTGCTCGTGAATTACCAGAATAAATGAACTTAATGTCATTAGCTCAAAAAATAAAAAGAGGGTGAAGAAATCTCCGGCGAGGACGACACCGAGAGTTGCCCCCAGGGTGAAGATTAAAATACTATAGTAGCGACGGCGATTATGTTCAAAATCCATGTAGGTAAGAGAGAAAATTGTCGCCAGTAACCAGACCAGGGTGATCAGCAGGGCAAATATCCAGCCGATCAGGTCAACCTCAAAAAAAAGGCCGAGCTGCATAAAATTTAGCAGATCAAAGCAAACTGTACCACTCAACACCAAAGGAAAAAGCAGCACAACGCCAACAAGGGAGAATATTGACACGAGCAGAGAAATCGCTTTCCTAATTTTCTCCCAGCTGTCTTTAATAAAGTAAATGCCGATCCCGGCCAGCATAGGCACCACAGTAATCCACAGGGGTATGCCGGAATAATAAAGCTGGTATGCTTCAGGCAAGTGCTCCGGGGCTGCGGCAAACAACTAGAAGGTCCCTCCTCCCAACAGAAAAACGGCAGTGAGACGCGATAAGCCAAAAGCGATGTTATTGGGAGTTAAGCCAAAAAAGATGGTGCAAAGAGCCAAAATAACTACGGCCGACAGCATCACGGGAGTGGCCTCTTCGATTTTTACCGGTGGGTCATAATGTTCGTGTGGATCATGGTTATTATGTTCTGCTGAATGTTCGCCCGGCAGTTCAAAAAAAGCCGGAATAATAATCGGCAGGTAGTAGAGAGCATTAAGCAGACTGCTGATTAGAAGAACCAATACAAAGCCGGGCATCCCGGCATCAAGAGCTCCTAAAGCCAGGGTCCATTTGCTAAGAAAACCGTTCAAAGGCGGAATGCCGATCATCGCCAAAGCGGCCAGAGAGAAACAGCCCATGGTTACCGGCATCTGTCTGCCGATCCCCTTCAGATCAGCAATGTTACGTTTGCCGGTTTTCCAGATTATCGCTCCGGCTGCAAGGAAGAGGGCGCTTTTCATGAAAGCGTGACTGAAGATATGGAATATCGCTCCGGTGATCGCATTATTATTGATGATACTAAGGCCAAGCAGAACATAACCCAGCTGACTGATGCTGGAGTAAGCTAACCGCCGTTTTATATCTGTCTGGGTCAGCGCCACGGCAGAACCCAGCAGGATGGTGATTACAGCCAGAACCGCAAGGATATCATCCCAGTTGCTGCTTTTTAGCAAATCAAATGAGTAGACGAAAAAAATAACCCTGATCAGGCCGTAAGCGCCAGTCTTCAGCATTACCCCCGAGAGCAGGGCGCTGGCCGGTGAAGGAGCGACAGGATGGGCGTCAGGCAACCAGACGTGAAGGGGAAACATGCCGGCTTTCATCCCAAAGCCGATCAGGAAACAGATGAAAGCAATCAGGGCCAGCACGGATCTTTCCTGGATAATCGGCCCCACTCCGAGCGACACGGTGCCGCCCAGTTCAAAAATAATGATCATCCCGAAGAACAGGGCTAAACCGCCGATAATGGTCATCACCAAATATTTATATCCGGCTTTAAGCGCTTCTTCGGTTTGCTCGTGGATGACCAGGATGTAAGCAATGATCGACATCAGTTCAAAGAAAACAAAGAGGCTGAATAGATCGCCGGCAAAAAATATACCCTGACAACTGCCGAGGGTAAAAATCAGGACCGGGTAATAACGTCCACCGGCATGCTCTTTCGCCATATAATCAAGTGAATAGAGCGTCGCTAAAAACCAGATAAAGGAAGCCAGGGCGGCCAGCGCAAAGCTCAACAGGTCGAGGCGAATTGATATTTCAAGGTTCGGCAGAATTTCAAAAAGGGAACGCTGAACCACGCCACCGTCTCTGATGAAGGGATAGAGGGTCAGGGTCAGGATAAAAGCTAAAGCCGCTGTTACAACTGAGAGACTGTTGCGCAATTTATCTGATACACGGTCACTGTACATGATGACCGGAGTCATAATTATCGGAGCCAGGACAATGATAATCTGGATCGTTACAACCGTATTTACGGCCAAAAAAGTCACCCCCGCCGGTTTGCATTATAGTTTATTATAGGTTTGTTGCCTTAATAATTCAACCGCGTCCTCAATTAACCCGGGATTAGAAAAAGAAGCTGATGGCATCCTCCAACAGTAAAATCAGCGGCCGGGAAAAAATTCCGGTGACAACAACGAAAATCATACCGGCAACCAGTGCTGCCTGCATAACAGCAGGCACTTTCTTTACCTCGTGACTAAAATCATCCTGGCTCATAAAAGCATTAATCACGATTGGCATGTAATAGATGGCATTGAGGAGGCTGCTCAGCAAAATAACCAACACGAAGAGAGATCGTCCGACTTCCAGGGCGCCCAAAGCCAGATACCATTTGCTGATCAATCCCCCTGTGCCCGGAATACCGATCATCGAAGCGCTGCCGATGGTGAATGCAACCAGAACAAGGGGCATAACCCGGCCAATACCTGTCAGGTCACTGATTCTCCGGACTCCGGTTGCATAGATTATGGCTCCGGCGGCCATAAAAAGCATCGCCTTGGTCACTGCATGAACGGCGATGTGATAAAGACCCCCGACCAAAGCAAGACGCTGATCCAGGCCGATGCCCATAAAAATAAAGGCAATCTGACCAATACTGGAGTAAGCCAGCATCTTCTTTAAATCCTTTTGCAGCATGGCATAGATTGAACCGAACATAACTCCCAGGGCGGCCAGCCAGAGCACGATCTCGCTAAGCGGCAGGCTGTCAAGCAGTGAGCGGGGAAAAACGCGGTAAAAAATAATAAAAAGGGCGAAAGCATAAATCTTAATAACCAGGCCTGACAACATGGCACTCGAAGGCGATGGGGCTGACGCATGGGCATCTGGAAGCCACACGTGTAACGGGAAGAGGGCAGCCTTGGTGCCGAAAGCAACAATGAACAAAGCAGCTGCCGTAAAGACATTAAGCGGGTAATGGGTGACGGCAGTTGATAACTCCTGCTGCAGAAAACCGAAATTAAGATGCCCGGTGACCATATAGAGCAATGCTACACCGAGCAGAAAACAACCGGTCCCCATGGCGCTTAAAATCAGGTATTTAAAACCCGCTTCAAGGCATTCGCGATCTTCCTTGATCGTAATGATCGCACATGATGTAATAGCGCAGATTTCCATTAAAACAAAAAGGTTAAAAAGGTCGTTAGTCATGGTCATGGCCGCCATGGAAGCAACCAGGAGGGCAAAAAGAGTATAATACCAACCGATTACCTGGTCGCGCAATTCATGTTTTAAATCTTTTAAGGCATAGACAAAAATCCAGAGGCTGACGACAACAACTACCAGCAGCATGTAAACCCGGAGCGGATCGGCAGTATATTCAATGCCCCAGGGAGGGGGCCAGCTGCCCATCCGGTAGAATTGAGGCCCTTCCCGCTGTACGAGTGACAGTAAAATTAGGGACAGGACCAGTGAAAATGACAGGCAAAGGACAACAAATAAACCGCTTGCTTTCTCAAAGCGACGGTGAAGAAGCGGGGAGAGAAAGGCGCAGATCAGCAGTATAACCACAATCAACGCCGGTATATGCTCAACCATGCCCACTACTCATCGCCCCTGAGTTCACAGATTTCATCATAATCGACCGTTCCATAATAGCGGTGTATTTTAACTATAAGACTGAGTGCATAGGCTGTGACACTGACCGCCACAACTATCCCGGTTAGAATCAAAGCACCCGGAAGAGGATTGATATAGAGGGTATCACTGCCGGAACTGATGATCGGCGGCTGCCCACCCCGCACATAGCCAATTGCCACAAAAAGCAGGAATACCGAAGTATCCATGATATTCATGGCTATGACTTTCTTAATCATGTTTGCATGAGTAAGCATGGTGTGCGTTCCGATTACAAAAAGGATTACCGCCACCAGGTAGTAGTAATTATTGATCAGTCCGCTTAGTATCTCCAACAGCCTGCTCCTTCTCGATAATGTGGTAAAAAAGGGTGGTAATGGTGCTGGCGACTTTAATGCCGATAAAAACAGTAATAATCCAGATTGCGCCGGCGCTGAAAAGCTCCCCGGCTTGTCCGAGAGGAAATCCGGCAGCCCGGTTGGCCAGATAATTGCCGCCCAGGAAGAGTGCGGCCAGACCGGTTAAAGTAAAACCGAGAGCGCCACCACTTTCCAACAGCGAGGCAGTGTTGTGCGAAATCTGCTTCGCCCCTGCCTCCAAATTGAATGAGATAGCCACAAGTACCAGGCTGGCGCCAAAAATTGCACCACCGGAAAAACCACCCCCGGGAGTAAGGTGGCCGTTAACAATGATGTAGATGCCGTAGAGCTGGATAAATGGAGCAACCAGGCGGCTGGTTATCCGGACAATTTGATCTTCGATCGTTACCCGGCTCCCTTCATTCTTAGTGCGACTTCAAGGTGGCAATCACCGCGGCAATTGCCGCAAAGAGAACTGTAGCCTCACCCAGAGTATCAAACGCACGATAGTCAGTAATTATACTGCTCACGATGTTGAGTGCTCCTGTTTCAACCACCCCGGACTCAAGATAGCGCCTGGGCACTTCATTAAACGCGGGGCTTTCAATTGAGCCAAAAAGAGGCATCTCGGCCACAGTAAAGCTAAAGAAATAGATGATCAAACCTAATAGATAAAAAGTGAGAATGCTTCTTAGCTCTACCCCGATCACAAAACGCAGGAAGATAGCCAGAAAGGCCAAAAATGCAATCAGAATAACAGACACCCGGTATCCTCCTTGATAAAAGGCTTATTCCGCCCGTTTGGTCTTGCTGATCGCCGCAATCATTAAAAGTGCGGCCACACCTGTTCCGAGAGCCGCTTCAACCATGGCGACATCCGGTGCGCTGAGCTGCTGCCAGATGATTGCCATAATCAGTCCAAAAGCAGAAAATAAGATTACAGCACTCAGCAAATCGCGGATGTATGCCACCCCGATCGCACAGACAATCAGAAAAAGAAGGAGCATAACGTTTAACAGTTCACTGATCATCGGTTCTCCTGGCGATAACCGGTGTTATTCCGGTTTTGTAAGCAGCCCTGGCAATTACATGCGCTGCAGTCGGGTTGGTAATCAGGATAAACAAGGCAAGCAGAATAAGCCTCACTCCAACAGCAACGTTACTTTGCAGGGCCAGAGAGAGCAGGATCAAACCTGCCCCCAGGGTATCGCATTTGGTTGTAGCATGGAGCCGGTTGAATACATCCGGCAGACGTAATAGTCCTACAGTACCGACAAAAAGGAAAAATAGTCCGCCAACCAGTGAAATCAGTGATAAGCAGCCAAGTAACTGTTCCAGAAAGAAGGTCATTAATCAAGGGCTCCCTTCTCCAGGTATTTGGCTACTCCGATCGTGGTGATAAAACTCATCAAGGCATAGACCATGGCGATATCCAGAAAATATTGATGACCGTATACCCTGGCTATAAGGGTAATAATAATCAGGGTCTTGGTGCCGATGATGTTAATCGCAGCCACCCTGTCAGGGGCTGTCGGACCAAGAAGGGCCCTCACCAGGGAAAGGAAGATCATCAGCATCACGAGTATCGCGCCCACTTGATATGCGCTGTCGAGGAGTTTGACCAGATCCAAGGTTAGGATTCCTCCATTTCCCTGATTTTGGCGATCAGCGGCCACCGCTTCAAGCCTTCGCCGCTTTTATGGGTTAAAGCATGAACCAGGAATTTATTGTCTTCAGCCATAATTGTCAGCGTTCCCGGGGTTAAAGTGATCGAATTGGCCAGCAACACCCTGCTGGTTACTTTCTCAAAATCAAGCTCCATCTTAACCAGGTTTGGCTCAATGGGCATTTTAGGACTGAGAACAATGGCTGCTACCTGAAAATTGGCAATAACAATATCCCATAGTAATTTAAGGATATAACCGGCAAACCAAAAAATAGTCTTCGGACGGATTGGCACCCGTTCAGCAGACCTGATCAACAGATTCCGGTTAAACCAGACCACAAAAACCGAGGCCATAAAACCAAATAACAACTGAGGCCATTTCAGGCTGCCGCTAACGGCAACCCAAAATAAGAACATGATAAAAGTTGGACCGATGTAATCTGGCAGGCGATTCTTCACCTTTTCACCACCGGGGTCGGAAGTAAATATGTTTTCTAAAGTAATCTGATAGGTTAACGGTTATTTAAAATCAGGGACAAGGTTTTAACACCCTGTCCCTAATTAAATTTAAGTTACGCGGATTCGGCCACTGAAGCGGCTGCTGAAGCAAGAGCATCAGCTTCCGAAGGGATTGAATTTCGCCGATGGATAGTGCCAGGCTTGCATTTAGGCACACATTCCCCACAATCATTGCATTTTTCGAGATCTATTACAGCAAGGTTATCAACCATTTCAATTGCTTCCTGCGGACAGGCTTTGACGCAGGCCTTGCAGGCGAAACAGCCGACTTCACAGGCAGCGGAAACTGACTTGCCACGGTCGTGCGAGCTGCACAATACCAGGTGTCCTTCTTTACCCTTGGGCAGCATCTGGATAATACTGCGTGGACATGCCGTAGCACAAAGGCCGCAACCGGTGCATTTGTCATAATCCACTACCGGCAAGCCATGTTCACCCATTTTTATCGCATCAAAAAGACAGGCCCGCACACAGTTGCCAAGACCCAGGCAGCCGTATGTACAGGATTTAAAACCGCCAACAAAATCAGAGGCTACGGCGCAATCCTCAACCCCGTCATAAATGAAACGATCGGCGGCCTTGTAGCAGTCGCCAATGCAAAAAACGGTAGCAATCGGTTGAACAGCAGAAGATGCTTCCTGTCCGAGCAGTTCAGCAATAGCCTTTGATGTCTCATCACCACCCGGAATACAGCCATTTGCTTTTGTTTCGCCGGCAGCCACAGCTTCGGCAAAATTGGAACAGCCGGCATAGCCACAGGCTCCGCAGTTGGCTCCCGGTAGTGCTTCTTTGATCGATTCAACCAGCGGATCGGTTTGAACAGCAAAAAACCGGGCCGCCATAGCCAGTAAAAGCCCGAAGATCAAGCCGATTAAACCGAGTGCTGCAATCGCATATATAATAAGCACGATTCACTTCACCTCTTAAAAATTTTGTCCAAACTTAAAACTGCTTAAATGATCATATCCTTGCTCTGCCTGAATAATAACGTTAAAGGGTAATCATTCCCTTAAAGCCCAGGAAAGCCATTGAAAGGATACCGGCAGTGATCAGCGTCACGGCGGAACCGCGTAATACGTCGGGCATCGTTGCCAGTTCCAGTCTTTCCCTGATGCCAGCCATAATCACCAGGGCCAGGGAAAAACCAAGTGATGCGCCGACAGCAAAGACTACCGATTCAAGCAGTGAAAACTCCTGGCGCACAGCAAGCAGGGCTACTGCCATTACAGCGCAGTTGGTGGTAATGAGGGGTAAAAATATCCCCAAACCCTGGTAAAGCGTAGGACTGATCTTGCGCAGGACAATCTCTACCAGCTGAACCAGGGAAGCAATGATCAAAATAAAAGTAACAATCTGCAGGTAAGCAAGACCAAATGGTACCAGGACAAAAGTATAAACCAGCCAGGTAACCAGGGTAGCCATGGTCATTACAAAAACTACCGCCATACTCATGCCGATGGCCGTTTCCATTTTCCGGGAAACCCCTAGGAAGGGGCAAATTCCGAAAAATCGCTGCAGAACAAAGTTATCAACAAAAATGTAGATAAAAAATATTGAAAGCAGCTTTTCCATGTTATCCTCCTGCTCAGGTTGCCAGGCTCAAAATCGAGCAGCCAACCTATTTAATATTAAAGCGTTTAAAAAGCGTGTTTACCCCGGCCAACAGAAGCCCTAAGGCAATAAAGGCTCCCGGAGGCTGGGCAAACAGGGCCATCGGCTCAAAATTGGCGCCGAAAAGATGAATGATCGTATCCGGATCAGGACCCAGGATTGTTCCCTGCCCGATAATTTCCCGGACCGCAGAAAGTAGCAGCAGGGCAAGGGTAAAACCGATCCCGGCTCCCACACCATCTAAAACTGAACGAAGCGGGCTGTTTTTACTGGCAAACGCTTCCGCCCGGCCCAGGATTATACAGTTAACGACGATCAGGGGCACGAAAACCCCCAGCGCCTCATAAAGAACCGGCTGAAAAGCTTTCAACACCATTTCAATAATGGTAACAAAGGTCGCTATCACCACGATAAAGCAGGGAATGCGGACCTGGGGCGGAATATAATTCCTGAGCAGCGAGATAACCAGGTTGGAAGCAATCAGGACCGCTGTTGCCGCCAGACCCATCCCGACTCCGTTAACAATAAAGGCCGTAACCCCTAAAACCGGGCACATGCCGAGCAAACTTACCAGGACAGGGTTTTCCTTGAGTATCCCCTTGGTAAATTCCTGCAAATAAGAAGTATTAGATTTCAATGATCATTCACCTCCGCCATTTGCTTCCAAAGCAGCGGCCAGAGCCGCCTGCACTGCTTCAACGATCCCCTTGGCGCTCAGGGTGGCTCCGGTTTTTGTATCAACATCAAAGCTCTGCTCGGCAATAATTCTTTCCGGAATCAGCGGGTACGCCTCAATGTAATAAGTTGGTGTTTCACTATGTTCAAGGACACTGATCCGGACAATCTGTCCTCCGGTAACTTCAACCTCTACGACAATCGGTCCGGCCAGACCGGGAGCAGAACCCTCGTAAATACCGTCAGGAACAGCAGTTATATCAATGACCGCTGCTTCAAAACCTAGAAAGTTTTCTGCAACGACATTTACCACCCGGCGGACTGAAGTGATTATTGCTGAAGTGCTGATTGTAGCGCCACTTACTGTATCAACATCTTCGCCAGGCACAATCGGATCTTCGAAACTCTTGCCGATAAACTGTTCCTGGAATTCATCGGTGGTAATAACATCACCAATACCAGGTGTTTCTGAGTGCGATATGACAAGCATTCCTACAACTTTACCTTCACCGTCCAACGCAAGGTTGTAAGTAATGGTTCCGTCATAACCCTGCTGTTCGATCGTCGACATCACTCCGATCAATTGATCAGAACTATCAAAAATCAGATCGAAATAATCATCTTCAATCTGTTGACTTTCAAAGTTTGCAAACCCGGGAAAATAAAGTTCCAGGGCTTCACGGTATTCAGCTTCCTGCCTTTCGGCTATAATTGGAGCTGTTACGTTATTGACCCCGGTCAGAAGAGCGGCGGATACCAAACCGACTACCGCCAGGGTTATGGAAAGCTTTAATACCTCACGCACTTTTCTTCACCCCCCCGAACTGTTTGGGAATTGTAAAATTATCGATTATCGGGGTAACCGCGTTCATGATCAGGATGGCAAAGGTAACGCCCTCGGGCATGGTCCCCCAAATCCTGATCAGCATGGTGATCAGGCCGCAACCGATACCGAAGATCAGCTTGCCTGAAGCTGTCACCGGTGAGGTAACCATATCCGTAGCCATAAAGATTGCACCGATCATCACCCCGCCGGCTAAGACATGAAAGAGCCCGGTTCCCAGGGGGCCTCCGAAGAAGCTTCCCCCGAAAAGTGTGCCCACTATAAAAACTATGCCGATGAAGCCACCGGGGATACGCCAGTCTATGTGACCTTTATAATAGAGCCAAACACCCCCGATTAAGAGGGCAAGAGCCGAGGTCTCCCCTAAACAGCCGGGGATACTGCCGATAAAAATATTCGTAAATCCGTAAGAAAGCGCTTCCTGCTGGCTGGCCAGCGGTGTAGCCATAGTTACCGCTGATATATCGGCCGTAAAGGCAAATGGCTGGGGCTGCGGCCAGATCGGGCCAACCATGCGGCCTCCCCAGGACATAACGACCATTGCCCTCCCGACCAGTGCCGGGTTAAAAATATTATACCCGATACCACCAAAAACCTGTTTGCCGATAATGATCGCTGATGCAGCACCTACAACCACCAACCACCAGGGCGGATCGGGCGGAAGAACCATCGCAAACAGCAATCCGGTTACCGCAGCGCTGCCGTCGCTGTAAAGATCCCGTTTGCGCAACCACAGGGCTTCAACTGCCATGGCTGTAAGCACTGAAATTGCCATTGTCAGCAAAGCTTTATAACCGAACAACAGCACTGCCATCAGCGCTGCCGGAAACAGGGCAATTAAAACATCGGTCATCACACTCTGCACTGATTCAATGGTTCTGATGTGCGGTGATGATGAAATAATCATTTTGTTATCCATTTCGATCGCTTCCCTCCTCCGTGAAAGAACTATTTCTTTTTGGCTTTCATTATTTCTGCCTTGGCAATCCTGATTAATTGTACCAGTGGAATCTTGGACGGACAAATATAAGAACAGCAACCGCACTCAAAACAGTCAAGAGCGTGCAGTTTTTCTGCCCGATTAAAAAGTTCATGTTCCGCAGCCTGGGCGATCAGGGTCGGCATCAGTGAAACCGGACAGACATCTACGCACTTGGCACAACGGATGCAGGGGGCCCTTTCCGCCAGGAATACATCTTCATCAGTTAAGACCAGGATACCGGAAGTTCCCTTGATAACTGGCAGATCGGCGTTGGGCTGGGAAAGTCCCATCATCGGTCCGCCAATAATCAGCTTGCGGGTATTATCCTTCAGACCACCGCAGTGTTCAATAACATCACTGACCAGCGTTCCAATCCGGACCAGCAGGTTTGCCGGACGGTTTATACCTGAACCGGTTACTGTAACCACTCTCTCAATCAAAGGCTTGCCTTCCCGAATGGCCCTGGTGATGGCTACAGCGGTACCCACGTTGTGGTTAACTATCCCTATATCCAAGGGTAACCCGCCTGATGGAACCTTGCGGCCGGTAGTAACCTGGATTAGCATTTTTTCCGCTCCCTGCGGATACTTGGTGTGCAGTTTGGCAACACTGATATTTTCCTCGCCGGTGGCTGCCTGTTCCAAAACCCTTATGGCATCGCCTTTATTATCTTCAATACCGATCACGCCTTTTTCAGCGTTCAGGGCTTTTATCATAGCTTTAAGACCAAAAATGATCTCCTCCGGTTTTTCAAGCATCACCCGGTGGTCAGCGGTGAGGTAAGGCTCACATTCAGCACCGTTGATGATTACGATATCGATCTTTTTTTCCGGAGGCGGAGAAAGTTTCACGTGAGCTGGAAAAGTTGCTCCACCCAGGCCAACAATTCCGGCTTCCCTAACCAGTTTGCGGATATCTTCTGCAGAGAGGGCAGCTAAGTCTCCGGCCGGTTTAATCTGCTCATCCCAGCTTTCCTCACCGTCAGATTCGATGGTTATCGCCTTAACCGGACGCCCCAGAGGATGGTTATAAGGGCCGATTTCTTTAATGGTACCGGAAACAGATGCGTGGATCGGGGCTGAAACAAAACCGCTGCTGTCGGCAATCTTTTGACCCATTTTTACCTGGACGCCGACTTCTATCCCTTCCAGCGGTTCACAGGGTGCGCCGATATGCTGCTGAAGAGGGATAACTACCGTTGGGGGGGCTTTCATCGGGATAACGGCCATTGTTGCAGTTATCTCTTTATGATAGTCCGGATGAACGCCTCCTTTGAAGACCGTACTGCTCATGTTATATGTTCACCCTTTCTTAATAATAAAATCAGGAACGGCAATCTGATCGATTAACAACCGGAATCAAATACCTTATTGTTTTCGAGATTTATCGCTAAAGTCCTGCAAAAATTCATTTTTTAAGACAATCGGCTGCCTATAAACCTTCCGCTGCATATCTTTCCCGGTAGTAAGCGCGAACATCGCTTACTGTATAGAGCGAACCGGTGACCAGGACTGCATCATCAGTTCCGGCCCGAGCCAGGGCTTTGTCCAGCGCTGCTCTGTAATCTTCAATAATAAAATGCTCCTTCCGGAAATTTAGATCTTTAGCGGCTAATACGGCAATAGTTTGCGGATCTGCTGCCCGCGGCAGTGTTGGACGGGTAAAGACGACCAGGTCCGACAGGGGAAGAATTGACTTTAGCATTGCTGCTATATCTTTGTCGGCCAGCATACCGATCACCGTGATCAGGCGCCTGTATTTAAAATACTGGGGAATAGCTTCGGCCAGCTTTTCCATCGCTGCCGGATTGTGAGCGCCATCCATGATCACCAGCGGCTTTTTCTGCAAAAGTTCAAGTCTCCCGGGCCAAATAGTTTTCAATAACCCCTTTAAAATTGCCTCCCGCCCGACAGCGTATCCTTCCGCGGCAAGAATTTCAACAGCAGCAATGGCTGTGGCCGCATTGAGCAGCTGATATTTCCCGCGCAGGGGGATAAAGAGATCCTTCAGATCAATAGAAAAACCGTGATAATCAAAGTATTGGCCATCAGCGGTTATTGTCTTTAAGAGCGTCACTGGCCGGTTTTGCGAAAGCAGATCGCCGGAGTTTAATGGTGGAAAAACCCGGTAATACCGGCATTTAAGCGCTGCACAGCGTTCCTCGAATACTTTTAGCGCTTCCGGGTCTTCAGCCGCCGTAAGCAAGGGTTTGCCTTGCTTGATAATGCCTGCTTTCTCTGAAGCAATTTCAGTAATCGTGCTGCCGAGCACATCGGTGTGCTCGAGGCTGATGTTCGTGATGATGCTTAATAGCGGAGTAATAACATTGGTTGCATCGAGGCGGCCACCGAGTCCGACTTCAAGAACTACAAGGTCTACGCCGCGTTCGGCAAAATAATTTAAGGCAAGGACCGTTACCACTTCAAATTCCGTCGGGTGCCCCAGCTTTGGGTCGTCTTTAATCTGATCAACAAGCGGTTTGATCTTGTTTACCAGAGCAATGAGCTCTTGCTGGCTGATATCTGCATTATTTACAGCCATCCGGTTGGTGAATGAGAGTAGGTAAGGCGACGTATAGAGGCCTACCGCATAACCTGACGAGCGTAGAATAGAAGCAAGAATTGCTGCCGTGGAACCTTTGCCGTTTGTACCGGCAATGTGGACAAAACGGATCTTGTGATGAGGGTTGCCTAGTTTTTCAAGCATGACGCTGACCCGATCCAATCCGGGTTTAATACCAAAACGGCCCAGCCCGTGGATCCATTCCAGGACTTCTTTATACTCGCGGTTCTGCTCCAATAATTATTTCAACTCCTGCAGTCTCTGCTCAAGTTTGTTAAGCCTGGCGGTCTGCTCATCACGGCGCGCTTCTTCTTTGGCTATAACCTCTGGCGGAGCTTTTTCTATGAAACCGGCACTTTTCAACTTTCCTTCAGTTTTTTTCATTTCCAGCTGAAGTTGGGCCAACTCTTTTTCCAGGCGCCTGATTTCCGCTTCAACATCAATTAGGCCTTCAAGCGGCAAAAAGAGTTCCAATCCGTCTCCGATAATGGCAGTCAGCGCCTGTTCCGGCTTTACAGCATCAGGATCAACGATCAGTGGCTCGGCAAAAGCCAGTTTGGCCAGATGATGACTCTCTTCTTTAAGACAGGCTGCCGCTCTTCCCCCGGCGCGTACGATAACAGCAGTTTTCTTGCCCGGGGCAAGCTGAACCTGGCTGCGCAGGTTCCTGATGGCCCGCACCACCTCCTGGATGAGCTGCAGATCGGCTGCTTCCTGGTGAAAACTGTGTTCCTCCAGCGGTGAAGGCCACTTCGCCACAACCAGTGCCTCTTCACGGCGGTGCGGAAGCTGCTGCCATATTTCCTCGGAAATGAAAGGCATAAACGGATGCAGCAGCCGCATGGTGCCATCTAAGACATAAGCCAGGATACTGCGGGTCCGGGCACGATCCTGTTCCACTTCCGCGCTGCCCTGTTTACGGTAAAGAAAGTATTTACTCAGTTCAACATACCAGTCGCAGAAATCGTTCCAGATGAATTCGTAGATTTGACGAGCCGCTTCGCCAAGTTCATATTCTTCAAGCAAATTTGTCGCTTGCCTGATGGTTTCGTTATAGCGATGCAGGATCCAGCGATCAACTCGATTTAAGGATTGCGCAGTATTGTTGGGATCATAGGGTTTGAAGGAAGCTTGTTCCTGTTCGGGATCAGTTAAATTCATCAGCACAAACCGTGAAGCGTTCCAGATCTTGTTGGCAAAGTTTCTGCCGGCTTCGACGCTTTCCTGGCGGAAACGCTGATCATTGCCCGGGGCCTGCCCGGTAACCAGGGTGAACCGTAATGTATCCGCCCCGTAATTTTCAATCACTTCAAGCGGATCTATGCCATTACCGAGCGACTTGCTCATCTTACGCCCCAGGGGGTCGCGGACAAGACCGGTGATATAAACGGTGTGAAAAGGAACTTCTCCCATAAATTCAAGGGCCATGAACATCATTCGGGCTACCCAGAAAAAAATGATATCATAGGCCGTGACCAGGACACTGGTCGGGTAAAAATGCTTGAGATCGGCTGTTATATCCGGCCAGCCCAAAGTAGAAAAGGGCCAGAGAGCTGAGCTGAACCAGGTGTCGAGTACATCCGGATCCTGCTCCAATTTGCCACCGCAGGATGGACATTTTTCCGGTTCCTCGTAATCAACAACCAGTTCACCGCAGGCGCAGTACCAGGCGGGGATACGGTGACCCCACCAGAGCTGGCGGGAGATACACCAGTCACGGATATTTTCGAGCCAGTTCTGATAGATCCTTGTAAAGCGCGGCGGGACAAATACTGTTTCGCCATCAGCGACAGCCTTAAGAGCCGGCTCAGCCAGCGGCTCCATCTTAACAAACCACTGCCTCGATATTAACGGTTCCACAACTGTGCCACAGCGCTGACAGTGCCCGATGGAGTGTTCGTAATCTTCGATCTTATCGATTAAACCAAGGGCCTGCAGATCAGCAACAACCTTTGCCCGACATTCAAATCGATCCAGGCCGGCATAAGATCCGGCAGCTGTTGTCATCTTCGCGTCTTCATCGATGATGCCGATTACCTCAAGGTTGTGCCGCTGCCCGATGGCATAATCATTGGGATCATGCCCCGGGGTCACTTTAACTGCCCCGCTGCCGAACTCCGGATCAACATAATCATCGGCTACAATCGGGATCAACCGGTTCAGGAGAGGCAGGGCGACATTCTTGCCGACCATTTTCTGATAACGCTGATCATCCGGATGCACCGCCACCGCGGTATCGCCCAGCATAGTTTCAGGACGGGTGGTGGCAACAGTGATAGCAGCGCTACCGTCCTCAAGTGGATAGCAAATATGGGTAAGGGTTGAGACTTCATCTTCATGTTCTACTTCAATATCGGAAAGAGCGGTGTGACAGCGGGGACACCAGTTAATCAGGTAATCACCCCGGTAGATCAGCCCTTTACGGTAAAGGTCTACGAAAACCCGGCGTACCGCTAGCGAGCAGCCTTCATCCATTGTAAAACGTTCCCGCGACCAATCGCATGAGACGCCGAGTCGATAAAGCTGCTTTGTAATCCTGGCATGATAAGTATCCTTCCAGGCCCAAACTTTTTCAAGAAATCCTTCCCGGCCAAGATCATTTTTATCGATCCCCTCATCAGCCAGGTGTTTTTCAACAACATTCTGGGTCGCTATCCCGGCATGATCACTACCCGGGAGCCAAAGGGTGTCAAAACCCTGCATCCTTTTCCAGCGAATCAGGATATCCTGAATCGTATTATTCAGGGCATGTCCCATATGCAGCGAACCGGTAACATTTGGAGGAGGGATAACTATTGTGTAGGGTATACGCGTTTCATCACGCGCCGCCTTAAAGTATTCCTGATCCAACCAGAATTGATATCTTGCGGTTTCAACTGCTGCCGGGTCATAAACGGAAGGTAGTGCAGTTTCGGACATCAGGTCACCTCGAATCCTGGTAAAGGTAGACGAAACCTTCATCATATTATTACTTCCCTGCTGCAAAGTCAATGTTGGTCCGGATCGGAGGGTTTTCCGATCTGACAGACCTGTTAACTGCTAATAATAAAAAGGGTAGAAAACTTAAAGAGAGCGCAGCAGGGTAAATACTTTATTTTTATAAGCTTCAACACCGGGCTGGTTAAAAGGGTTAACGCCCAGCAGGTAACCGCTCATACCACAGGCCTTTTCAAAGAAATAGACCAGCATGCCGTAACTGAAAGCATCGATTTTCGCGATAGATAGCCTGAGGTTTGGCACCCCACCCTCGTGGTGAGCCAGCATCGTCCCCCGGCAGGCCTGTTCATTTATGCTGTGCAGCCTGGTTCCGGCCAGGTAATCTAGACCGTCACTGTTGTCATTTAAGGCAGGGACCGAAAGTCCGGAGGATGAATTTTCCACCCAGAGAGTTGTCATAAAGAAATTGCGCAACCCTTCCTGAATGTACTGTCCCAGGGAATGAAGATCGGTTGTAAAATTAACCGCTGCCGGAAATAGCCCTTGATGTTCTTTACCTTCGCTTTCACCGAAAAGCTGCTTCAGCCATTCAGCAAACTGGATGAAGGACGGTTCGTAGGCAGCCAGGATTTCCATTGTTCTTCCTTTGCGGTAAAGGATATTTCTGATTGCCGCGTAGATGTAAGCATCATTATCTTCGATTTTCTCACGGCTGTAAGCGAGGTAAGCCTTGGTTGCCCCATCCATTACCTGGCGCAGGTCTATACCGGCGACCGCCAGCGGCAGGAGCCCGACGGGAGTTAAAACGGAATAACGACCGCCAATGTCATCCGGCACGTTAAAAGCGGTAAGGTTTTCGCGCACAGCCAGTTCACGCAGAGGGCCCTTTGTGCCATCTGTGGTAACGATAATCCTCTTTCTCGCATCTTCCTTTCCATAACGTTCTTCGAGGTAGCGGCGTAAAATTCTAAAAGCTAAAGCCGGTTCCAGGGTCGTACCCGATTTTGAAATAATATTGATGTAGATCTCCCTTTTATGATCAAGCAGGCGAAGCAAGGAGTCTAAATACGCTGCGCTGATTCCATTTCCGGCAAAATAGATCTCCGGGCCTTTTCTCTCTTCCGGCGGCAACTGATTCCGGAAAACCGGTTGCAGCAGGTCGATCGCTGAGCGGGCACCGAGGTATGAACCGCCAATGCCGATCACAATGAAAGCATCTGCAATTTCCCTGATCTGCTGAGCAGTCTCCAGGATCCTTCCAAACTCAGGGCGGTCATACCGTTCAGGCCAGCTAACCCATCCTGTATATTCACTGCCCAACCCTTCCTGCTGATGCAGGTAACGGTGGGCCTTGTTCAATTCCGGAGCAAGGCCGGCCAGATCAGCCTCACTAACCCAGGGTTCAGCCAGTGTATAATCAAATTTCAGTTCACTGTTCATCTTCGGCTCCTTATATTTTCTTAATCTCCCCATAGAGAGCATTGATAAATTGCCTAATACTGACCCGGGTTTTAGACTGGATTTCTGTATTACTTTCCAATTCCTTCATTTTCAGGCGCAGCTCGTTAAAGTCGAAAAATTTAGGGCCATACCGCTCGAAGATAGGATTATTATAATCCTCCAGTCCAAGGGCAGCAATATGCTCCATGGCCTGCTTTACAGCGCGACGCACCCGCTGTTCAATCGCCCGCACATCGCTTTGCTTTTCTTCTTCGCGAAGGTAGGTTTCATGGACCGCCTGATATAAATCCTTGAGGTGCCGGTATTCTCCCAAATATTTTTCAATATCCGGAACACTGTTCAGAAAAAGGACAATCTGGATCAAATCATGGCTCCCGGGCTCGCCAATTAAGCCCAGGTCGGCCAGTAATTCTCGGGTTTTTTCCCTGATTGTATCACGATCCATGACCTGCATTTCGCTTCGCCGGTAAGAACGACGCAGGCTGCCAATCCGGTCCAGGGCATCAAGCGAATCCCGCATCTGTTCAAAAGACAGTTCCATTTTAATCCTGTCTGTCACATTTCTAATCACGGAAATAACCTCAACCCGGTTAATGGGTTTGTTAATATAAAATTCTATGCCGGCAGCATAAGCCTGGGCAACCATCTCCTTTTTCTCTACCTGGGAAATCATCACGATTTTACCTTTATAGTCCCTGGCTCTCAGCTGCTCAACTACCTCAATCCCGTCTTTTCCAGGCATCAGCAGATCTATCAGCAATACATCCGGTTGGTGGTAAAGAACCGTGCCGACAACATTGCCACGCCCATCGGGTAGTTCGCCGATCACTTCACCTAAGTTTTCGTCTTCGATAATCTGACCTAAAATCTTTCTGCAGGCCAGGTCGTCATCGATAATAAAGAAGGAGAAATCCATCATAAACCCCCGGTTAAACTTTTTAAAGGTAAGATGATAATAAAACATTTACTGCTGCCATCAGCCGTAAAAAACACCCTGCCTTTGAAATTTTCCACCAGACCCTTGATATAGGACAAGCCTATACCGGTTGAGGGAACGCCGTCAGCGTTAAATTTGGTAGTGAACCCGGGCTCAAAGATCAGCGTCCGGTTACTTTCCCGGATCGGTTCGCCGTTATCGCAGACACTGATCCTTAAGGTGTATTTGCTTCTTTTGGCTTTCAGGCTGATCATTCCCTCGTCGATGATTGCTTCGACTGCGTTGGAGACCAGGTTGTTCAGGATAGCCAGCAGGGGATAGATCTGTGTCACTGCAATATCGGCGTCCGACTCCAAAATTATATCGACATTCTTCTCAAGGCTTTGCGCATAACTGCGGTTAGTTTTTATGACCAGATCAAATACTGCGTTCAGGTTCATCACTGATTTGTCCCTGCGAATAGTGATCACTTCACCGATGCCGGCAAGAACCCGCACGGTATCTTTTTTGACCTCATGCACCTCTTCGGCGACCTCGAGGGCATCGCTTTCCAAATTCCGGTCAGCCAATTTAAGATCTTTTAATTTTTTATGTAAAGTATAACTCTTAGCCATAATATTCTCTATATTTTCCACCGATTTTTGCATGTAAAACTGCTCATCGTAAAGCTCTGAAGCGATGATCAGCATTTTCTCATTTAAAATGCGCTGCTGTTCTTCAATAATGGTGCCCCGCTGAAAAAAGCTGATCTGAAGCAGGGCGATTATTGGAAGCAGGTGCAAAATAGATGCAAATAGTAAAAACAGAATATTAAAACCCCTTACTACCTCCCAGGTTAAAAGCCTGACCAGCGCTTCAACCAGAATAGAGATGGCGATAACCAAAATAAGATAAAAAAGCAGGGCGAGTGAAAAATCGCCTGTTCGCTTCCTGATCGGTCTAAGGGCTAGAAGAACTGCCAGCAATACAATACCAGCTGGAAAGGAAAACTGACTGGTTAAGATAAAGTCATACATTTCAGGTGATAATGGAAGAAAGTTTGTTATTACCAGGCGGAGCAGATAGGTTGAAAAGGAAATCAGTAAAGCAAAAGGCAGGATCTGAAACTTATCCACGCTAAGCAGGGTATAAACCAGTAAAATAAATGCGACTGAAAACCGGAAAGGGCCGATGTAGCCGGCCAAAGCAAGCTCGCCGATAACAGCCGCTAAAAACAGATAGCTATAAACTATTTTACCGGGGGTTTTGAGCTGATACTCTGCTGAGCTGTTCCGGTCCTTCCCCGTAAAGGCGGTAGCCCAGATCAAAGGCTTCCTGATTGAGCTCACCACTTCCCTTAGGTGCCATGCTGTAGATGCTATCCCGGAAGATTTGGCGATCGATTAACCCGGTTGCAGCGTTTATAACACCAAGAGCTAGCATGTTGGCAACCACTTCGCGCTTTAAAATTTCCCGGGCCATCTTTGTAATCGGCAGCGATTTTATCTGCAATTCATCTTTGAACGGGCCGCTGACAAAAGTGGAATCAGTGATGATCACACATCCCGGTTCAACCTTTGGCAGGTACTTATTATATGATGCCTGGTTCATACAAAGCAAGACCGTTGGTTTGGTTACTTTCGGATACTCGATGGTGTCAACATCAATAATCACTCCGGCCATGCTGGCCCCACCCCGCGCTTCCGGACCGTATGACTGAGTCTGAACCACATTTTTATTGTCGTTTACTGCCGCTGCAGCCAGAACAATTGAAGCCAGAATCAAGCCCTGACCTCCGGCTCCGGTAAGCAATATTTCCTGCCTTTTAGTCATTATTCGTCCCCCGTAATCAACCTTATTCTTTATTGATCATCCGGTGGTACTCCGCGGAAAATTCCGGAGCATCGATCGAAAATAGGACACCGTTTAAAGTTTTACCTTCCAGTTCTGTTTCATCCATTTCTGCGGCGCGTTCAACAGCAATACTGGTATCTTTCATATCACGCAGCATTTCAACCGCCCCACCGAGTTTATTCCTCCGGCCATAAGCAATCGGGCAGGGAGACAAAGCCTCAACCACGGAAAACCCTTTATGTTTTGCCGCTCTGGCGATGAGCTGTTCGAGCTGACGCGGCTGCGCAGCGTTACCCCTAGCTCCGAATGTCGCACCGGCTCCTTTGGCCAAAGCAAGCAGATCAAAGGCCCTTTCCAGCGTTCCCCCGGGAGCGGTTGTAGCCTTTTTACCGGTAGGTGTGAGCGGTGAATGCTGGCCTCCGGTCATGCCATAAATATGGTTGTTGATGACGATGGCATTGAGATCAATATTTCTTCGGGCGGAATGGATAAAATGGTTGCCGCCGATAGCGCTGCAGTCGCCATCACCCATGATCACGAAAAGAGTCAGTTCCGGCCTGGCCATTTTAAGACCCGTGGCAAAAGCCAGCGCCCGACCGTGCGTGGTATGAAGGGTATTAAAGTTTAAATAACCGGCCGCCCGTGAGGAGCAACCGATCCCGGAAACAATAACAACCTCGCGCTGATCATAGCCAGCCCTTTCAATAGCCCTGACCAGGGCAGCGGTGACAATACCGTTACCACAACCCGGACACCAGATATGCGGCAGTTTTTTAGTGCGTAAAAAATCCTGGGTTAGCTGTTCTATGACAGCCACCTCCCGATAAGCTCAGATATTTGATCCGGAGTGATCATTTCCCCGTCATAGCGGTTGAGCGGAATTACCTTGGCCTGGCCGCAGGCATAGCGCTCAACTTCGCCGACAATCTGCCCCATGTTCATCTCCGGGACGATAATGACATCTGCCTGCCTGGCCAGAGCTTCAACCTCACGGGCGGGAAAAGGCCAGATAGTTTGCAGACTGAGCAACCCAACCGGCAGGCGGTTCTGCCAATATGCTTTTTTTACGACCGCGCGGGCTGACCTGACCGTACAGCCATAGGTTACTATTGCCACTCTTGGTTCTTTGTGACCGATATAATTAGTCAGGATAATCTCATCGCGATATTTATCAAGCTTATCATGCATCCGATCGAGCGCCCGCTCAACCTGGGGAGGATCCCCGGTGGGAAAACCATACTGATCATGAAAAAGACCGGTTACATGATAATAGTGGCCAAATCCAAAAGGTACCAGGGGAGTTAACCCTTTCTCATCATAGGGTTTCCAGTCTGCGGGAACCTGATCGCTTGATTTTTCCACCAGAAGCTTACCGGGTTCAGGGATTAAAACCTTCTCCCGCATATGCCCGATCACTTCATCCAGCAGCATAATTACCGGTTGTCTCAGCTTCTGGCTCAGGTTTACCGCTGCAATAGTTAAATAATAAGTTTCATAGACCGATGCCGGTGAAAAAACAATGATTGGGTGATCACCGTGCGTTCCCCAGCGGGACTGCATCACATCACCCTGGGCCGGCGCAGTCGGCACTCCGGTACTCGGCCCCATTCGCTGGACATTAACCACTACGCAGGGGATTTCAGCCATGATGGCATACCCGAGGTTCTCCTGCTTTAATGAAAAACCCGGTCCGCTCGTAGCAGTAAGTGTTCGCATCCCACCGATCGAGGCGCCGATCACCGCAGCCATGCTGGCAATTTCGTCCTCCATCTGAATGAAAACTCCACCGATTTCCGGCAATTTTGCGGCCATTATTTCAGCTACTTCGGTTGAAGGGGTAATAGGATAACCGGCATAAAACCGCACACCGGCGTTGATCGCTCCCATCGCGCAGGCTTCATTACCCTGCATCAAAATCGGTTTAGCTTCCGGCATTCACAGATATCCTCCCCCTGGTTACGCTAAGGGCAAAATCAGGGCAAAAAAGCACACACACTCCACAGGCTTTGCACTTATCGCTGTCTTTCTCAGCTTTCCCAGCATTATTCAAAAAAAGAGCTTCCCTTGGACAGAAAGCTACACATATCCCGCAACCCTTGCACCAATCACCATTAATACTCAGGCTCGCAGTTGATTCAATTTTCTCGGTCCGGGTCAAAAGTACAGATCCCCTCCCTGTTCTATTAAACCACTGATTATGATTCTAATCAACAACCGACAGTAAGTGACAGAAAGCAACCAAAATACAGCTTAAAATTTTTCACCAATTAAAAATAAAACAAATTTCTCTCTCAAGAAACACTGATCTGCTGCGAAGAGACAAATCCGGCATGCAAAATCACGCCGCGGCGGGACAGGTCAAGCCTGTTCCGCCGCAGCAACCAGGTTGTTCGCTATTTTTTCTTTTGGGTCCCATTACGCAACCAGCCTCGATAGTGCATCGCTTCAGCCAATCGCTGGATTGAATACATGTAAGCACCGGTCCGCATATCAGAACCAACACATTTTTCACAGTAAAAACTATAGACCATTTTAAAAGCTTCGGTCATTTTCTCTTCCAGACGACGGTTGACAGTCTCCAAATCCCAGCGGAACCCATAGTTATTCTGGACCCACTCGAAGTAAGATACGGTAACCCCACCGCTGTTGGCTAAAATATCAGGGACTACCAGCACATTTTTATCTTTCAGGATCTGATCGGCTTCCGGGGTGGTGGGCCCGTTTGCTGCTTCCACTACAACCTTAGCCTTTACCTGGTCAGCATTAACTCCAGTAAGCTGATTTTCAAGGGCAGCCGGAATCAGGACATCGCAGTCAAGGGCTAACAGCTCAGTGTTGGTGATCTCTTCGCAACCGGGAAATCCTTTAACAAAACCGGTTTCTTCAACATGCTGGAGCAATTTATAAATGTCAATCCCTTTTTCGTTATAGATACCACCACTGACATCGCTGATCGCGACAACCGGTGAGCCGGCTTCGGCAAATAGAATGGCGGCATTGCTGCCCACGTTACCAAAACCCTGGATCACAATACGGGCATGATCGAAGGGGATCTTAAAACTTTTTGCCGCCTCTTTTGTGACAAAAAAACAACCGCGTCCTGTAGCTTCCTGCCTGCCCACACAACCACCGACTGCCAAAGGTTTACCGGTAACTACCCCAAAGGAAGGTTCGCGCATAATACTGCTGTATTCATCGGCGATCCAGGCCATTACCTGCGAATCAGTGGCAACATCCGGGGCAGGGATATCGGTTTCCGGTCCGAGAATGGAACCGAGAGCCCTGACATAACCGCGGGTCAAACGTTCTTTTTCTTTCATGGACATATGATAAGGATCGCAGACAACTGCGCCCTTACCGCCTCCGAAAGGAACACCGACCAGGGAACACTTCAGGGTCATCAGCATGGAAAGCGCTTTAACTTCATCAACATCCACTAAATGGTGAAAACGGATCCCTCCCTTATAGGGTCCAAAGACGTTGTTATGCTGGGACCGGTAACCGCTAAACACCTTGGTGGTGCCGTCATCCATTTCAACAGGGATAGAAACCTCCACAAAGCGTGACGGTATTCTCAAGTGTTCGTAAACTTCCGGGGAAAGCCCGGCTAATTCAGCAGACTGCTTCATCATAGCAAGGGTAGCTGTTAGAATGTTGTCTTCCTTCTTAACCTTTTCAAGTTCCACAGACATTTTATATCCTCCTTAGATTTGATTACTTTATTTGATTGAACCCGTTTCGGGGAATTCCATTTTCATCCCAGCCTCGCAGCAGGTAATAGTCGCCCAGCATCGCTTCCAACTCTTTACTGGTGATCAGATCCCGCTTTTCGTTTATCGGCTCGCTCATCAACCGCTGCGGTAATAGATCGTCGGACCGCGATGCCCCTTCACGCAAGTTAAACAACCTGGTCAGATTTTGAATTCTGGCCGAGATTGAATGTAAATCAGCGACACTGTAGCGGTTACCGGTCAGCAGGTAAAGTACTTTAATCAGCTCTTCCCAGTGAATAATATCCCGGTAAAAGCGGCAGAAAATCAGGCAATCATAGATATTCAGGCGATCCTCAAAATCGATAAACATTCTGGCCTTGCCTTCAACCTGGGCCGGATCAATGAGACCGCTAAGTTCTGGCTTGTAAAATGTTGTCCGCAGGTGGCAGGCTCCCCGGTCCGAAGTGGCATAAGCGAGCCCCATCCCCTTTAAGACCCGGGGATCATAGCCGGCAGGTTCAAGCCCTTTAACGTGGATTGCAAAATCCTCCATCGCCAACTGCCTGGCAGCTTCCCTGATTCCCTGGGTAAAAATTACTCCTTCATCCCTGCCCTCCACCACGCTCAACAAGAAGCCGGCTATTGAATCGGCATCACCATAACGGGGAGCCTGCTTTAGTTTGCCTCTTAAGCCCGCTTCAATGGCAAAAGCGGCAATATTACCGGCGCTGATCGTGTCAATCCCCCATCGATCACACAGATCGTTGAGATAAACAATTTCCTCCATTTCCGGCAGACAGCATAAACCTCCGAAAGCATAAATCGTTTCAAATTCAGGGCCCTCAATGGTCAGATCCCTGTGCCGACCCTGTTCAACAGTGGTCAGCTTTCCACAGGCGAAAAAGCAGCGATAACAGCCCCGCGATTTTGTTTTCATTTCATTTTTCATATAGTCGGCGCTGATTTTCTCCCAACCATCCAATTTTCCCGCTGACCAGTAACGGGTTGGAAAACAACCGGCATTATTGGTAACGGCTACCAGGGCCGGGGTGCCCTTTTCCTGATAAAGTTTGGCGGCAGGTGAATCTTTGTAATTCAGAAAAAAGTTGCGGGTCCAGTTCTTTAAACCTTCTTCATCAGCCGGCGCGGCTTTGGCACCACCGCTGAAGACGATCCCTTTGAGCATTTTCGAACCCATTACAGCCCCGAGCCCGGTCCTGCCGGCGCTACGCCAACGGTTATTTTTAATGCAGGCAAAGGCAAGCTTCCGCTCACCGGCAGGTCCGATTACCAGAGCTTGTGAACCCTTAACACCGACCGCTTTGATGATCTCCTCTTCAGCTTCATATGATTCCCTGCCCCAGACAGCGCCGGCATCATAAAAATTAACACCTTCTTCAGAGATAGAAATGTAACAGGGCTTCCGGGCAGCACCAGTAATGGCAATCGCATCATAACCGGTCCTTTTCATCACCGGCGGCAAATGACCACCACTGTATGATTCAGCATAGAGACCGGTGGCCGGCGATTTGCTGAAAACGCCAAAGCGGGATGCCGGGGCCAGGGGGCTGTCAGTTGCCGGTCCGGTGGTGAAGATCAGCACATTCTCAGGAGAAAGGGGATCAATACCCGGTGGGAGCATTTTCATCAGCAGATAGCTGCCTAACCCTTTACCTCCAAGGTATTCAAGAAAGATATGCTCATCCAGCTCCCTTTCGCTGATATCCGATTTAGTCAAATCAACAATCAGGAGCTTGCCAAAAGTTGAATACAATTAACGGCTGCCTCCTTCTTCCGCAGCAATTGCTTCTTCAAGAATATCCAAACCTTTCGCCAACAGCTCTGAGGGGATGTTAACCGGCATCAGCAGCCTGATCACATTACTGAAGATACCGGCAGTTATAATGATCAAACCCTGTTCGTGGCAGCGTTTAATAATTGCCTTGGCTTTATCAGGATCAGGGGTTTTACTGTGGCGGTCTTTGACAATCTCGATCGCCCGCATCGCTCCCAGTCCACGGTGTTCGCCGATCATTTCATATTTGGCGGCCAGGCTGTCCAATCTTTCGGCGGTAATTTTAGCTGTTTCCTTGGCCTGTTCAGCCAGCTTTTCTTTTTTGGCGACCTCAAGCACGGCCAGCGCTGCAGCACAGCCCATCGGGTTTCCACCATATGTTCCACCAATTTCACCCGGACCGGCGGCATCCATTACTTCAGCTCTCCCGGTCAGGGCGCTGATCGGCACACCGCCGGCCAGGGACTTGGCCATGGTGATCAAGTCCGGTTCAATGCCATAATAAAAACTGGCCAGGGGAGTTCCGGTCCGGTAAAAGCCCGACTGGATTTCATCAGCGATTAAAAGGACTTCGTGCTTCTTGCAAATTTCATGGAGAACTTTAAAGTATCCTTCCGGGGGAACAATGAATCCCCCTTCTCCCTGGACCGGCTCGGCGATCACAGCCGCAACGTTATCAGCTGTACACTCGACAGCAAAGAACTGTTCAAGATAACGGGCGCAGTACAGGTCGCAGGAAGGATAAGTTAACCCAAAACGGCAGCGGTAGCAATAAGCCGCAGGGATCTTGTAAACATCGGGAGCGAAAGGCCCGTAACCGTATTTATAGGGTTTTACTTTTGAAGTAAGCGTCATGGTCATTAATGTCCGGCCATGGAAAGCACATTCCAAGGCTACGATTGCCGTTTTCTTTGTAAACCGCCTGGCCAGCTTCACAGCATTTTCAACTGCTTCGGCGCCGCTGTTAAAGAATGCGGTTTTCTTCGCAAACCTGCCAGGAGTCATCTCGTTCAAGGCTGCCGCCAGTCTGACATAAGGCTCGTACATAGCAACCATGAAACAGGTATGCAAGTACTGGTCGGCCTGTTTTTTAATGGCATCGACAACCGCGGGATGGTTATGGCCGAAATTGACCACCCCAATACCGGTGGCAAAATCAATATATTCATTGCCGTCAATATCCCTGATCAGCGCACCCTTGGCCTCTTCAACAAAAACAGGCAACACGTAAGATATACCGCGGGCAACGTTTTCGTCACGCATTTTCAGGAGTTCTTCCGATTTGGGTCCGGGTCCGCTCAATCCCGGCTGTTTGCTGCTTTTACTCATTCGCTTAACCCCTTTCATTTTTATTGCTGAATCTATATATAGCAATAGTGATGCCATTCACAATTAATGATGCCAATATTTGACATCATTAATCAGATTCGCGTTGTTTAGGCAAAATCGGGGCTCCGAAAGAATAAAATGCCGCTATTTTTTTAGAGGAAGAGCAAAGATTTGATGCAGCATTGCATTAATGATGCATTGTTGCATTAGCAGGACTTAAGTGGGGTTTCGATCGATCGCAGTCAACTTGTACTTTTTGAGTTTACGGACAACTGTGGACTGATCGATCTGCAGGGCAGCTGCTATTTCATACGTTGTCCGGTAACGGTCAAGGGCTTTTTTCAAAAGCTCTGTTTCCAGGTCCTGCAGTGCTTGCTTTAATGGTTGCAGCCCGACCTGCTGAGGCATTAAAGCACTTGTGCCCCCACCACCATGCAGGTGACGGGGCAGTCTTTCCGGTCCGATCTCGTCAGCTTCAACGACAATGATCATCCGCTCAATCAGGTTTTCCAGCTCCCGCACGTTTCCAGGCCAACTGTAAGTTTTAAGGACAGCCAGCGCTTCTTTGGTAAAGGACTTATGCTTCTGATAACGGCGATTCAGTTTATCTAAGAAAGCCGCGGTCAGTTTAATAATATCCTCCCGGCGTTCTCTTAATGGGGGAACCAGGAGCGGAATTACATCAAGCCTGAAGTAGAGGTCTTCCCGAAACTTACCTTCTTCAACCAGCGCAGATATGTCACGATTGGTAGCAGCGATAAAACGCAAATTAAGCTTAATCTCTTTGGAGCTACCGATCCTGCTGATTACACCTTCCTGGATCACATGCAGGAGCTTGACCTGCAGGTTAAGCGGCAGGTCGGCTATTTCGTCAAGGAAAAGCGTGCCTTTGTTTGCCAGCTCCAGTTTACCGATTTTCCCTTCTTTCAGAGCTCCGGTAAAAGCCCCTCCGGCATAGCCAAAAAGCTCGCTCTCCAGCAAATTTTCAGGAATCGCCCCGCAGTTGACTACCGTAAAGGGATTATTGGCCCGGGGGCTGCAGTTATGGATATAGCGGGCAATCATCCCTTTGCCCACCCCGGATTCCCCGGTGAGGAGTACCGTGGAATCAACAGCAGCGATTTTTTGCGCAATCGCTAACAGTTCCACCATAGCCTGACTTTCGGCTATCAGGTCGCTGCTGCCGAGGAAGCCCTGCCGCAGTTCAACCAGCTCCTGCTGGTACCTGTTTTTCAGCAGCTCCGCTTCTTCCAGCTTTTGCTTCAGGTTATTAAGTTTAGTAATATCCCGGGTGTTAACCACAACCCTGAAAACCGAACCGTCCTCATTAAAAACCGGGGTTCCTGTCGCCAGCAGTTTGCGGCCGTCACGGCGGGATTGAATGACCGTCTGGACATCCTTTTTATCGAGGACAAGCCTGGTAACCGAAGGAAAAAATATTTTTTTCTTTTCCAGTTCATCTACATTCTTCCCGAGGACAGTTTCAAGCTTAACCCCGAAATTCTCCTCAAAATGGCGGTTAGCCCTGAGGATTCTTCCCTCACGATCAGCAATTAAAATCTCGTCCGATGAAAAACTGATCGCGGCATCAAACTCTTTTTCAAGCTCTTCGACCTTTGTGGCCAGTCTAATTGCCAGCAAGCAGTTGGTAATGACACCAGCCAGTTTACCCTGACCTGATATGACAGCAAGAACCGGGCAGCGCTTTAACAGCCCGGTAATCTGATCAAGATTAGCATGCGGTGACACCACAGGGCAGTCAGCAACAACCAGATCAACAGCTTTTCCCTGGTTGAGTTCCTTTTGGTTATCCAATAATCTGATAACTGACTCTGCAGAAATTAAACCCCGGTAAGCTTTACCCTCGAAAACCGCCAATACTTGCCCTTCCGCTGTTAACAACCGATTAAGCGCAATAGCTGCAGGTTCTTGGGCGGCAACCCTCGAAGGCTTTTTCAACATCAGATCTTTTGCCTCTAGCATAATTCATATCTCCCGCAGGATCATAAATTCTTTTGTAATCCAAAAACAACCTGTTTGTAATATTCCTGTAATATAAGGGCGTTATAATATGATCGAGTTGACCCCCTCTTTTTATATATATTTGATGGGCGCAGTTAAATACAAACTGCGCCTTTTTCCTGTTGATAATTAATAAATAGGTTTCAGCAAACTTTTAGGTTTAATTGTCAACCATAATTAGTGGACATATGGTTGACAATTACTCCAACTCTTTATATCATTCTATCAAAATCTGAAATAAGGTGAAAGTTTGGACAACACCAGCAGAAAAATCCTGGAAATCTTGCAAGCCAATCGGGAAAAACCGATTTCCGGATCAGAGATCGGCAGCATTTTCGGAATCAGCCGCTCAGCTGTCTGGAAACAGATCGGCGCCTTAAGATCTGCAGGCTACCGGATAACCGCCCGCTCGAACTACGGCTACCGGCTGGATAATGAGCCGGACCTGCTTGATGAAAGGGTGACAAAGGGCAGCCAGATTGTTTACCTGCCGGTTACCGATTCGACTAATTATACCGCCCGCCGCCTGGCTGAAGATCACGCTCCCACCCTGACCACAGTCGTTGCCGATCACCAGACCTCCGGCAGGGGCCGCCTGGACAGAAACTGGTTTTCACCGCCGGCAAGCGGACTCTGGTTTTCAATTCTCCTCCGTCCGGCTTATTTGAACCCGGCAGAAGCCAACCCTCTAACCCTGGTAACAGCTGCGGTAATAGCTGAATATCTTCGAGCAGATTATCAACTTCCGGTTCAAATAAAATGGCCTAATGATCTGTTGCTAGGCAGCAAAAAAGTTGCCGGTATCCTGACTGAAATTAAAGGTGAGCCGGATCGAATTGATTATCTGGTGGTCGGCATTGGCCTTAATGTTAACCAGGCAGCAGCAGATTTTCCGCCTGCATTAAAAAATTCGGCAACCTCACTTTTTATCGAAAGCGGTCATAGATTTGACCGGTCAGATCTTTTTGTCAATCTGCACCGGGAACTGCTTAAAGCCTACAGGATTTTTGAAGATCAGGGGTTTAAGCCATTTCACCGGAACTGGGAGAAGCACAACATAACCCTTGGCCATCAAGTAACTGTCAAGTGGGCGGGCGGGACCCTGACCGGGGTGGCTGATCGCCTTACCGCTGAAGGAAAACTGGTTGTTATTGATCATAATGGCGATAACCAGCTGGTTAACTTTGGAGAGTTAGTCTAAATGGCCAGGACCAGCCTCTCAACTGCCCAGCTGACTCTCTGCGCTTTTTTTACGGCGCTGATTGCCATCCTCGCTCAGATAGCCATTCCGCTGCCGATCAGCCCGGTACCGTTTACCGGTCAGGTCGTAGGAGTCCTAATCACCGGTGCGCTGCTCCCCAAGCGGGCTGCGCTCTTGACCATTATCGCTTACCTGCTAATTGGCGCCGCCGGCATACCGGTTTTTTCCATGGCTCGCGGCGGCCTTTATATGTTAACGGGGCCTGGCGGCGGCTATTTGATCGGATTTATGCCAGCAGCATTCATTACAGCACTGCTGCTTGAAAAGAAGGAGCAGCCGACTGTTTGGCAATTAATAGTCGCCATGCTGCCGGCGCTGGGGCTAATTTATTTTTTTGGAACCCTGCAGTTAAGCTTGTTGATGCATTTCAGCATCAAACAGGCTTTCCTGGCAGGAGTTGCACCATTTATTCTATTCGATCTGCTTAAAGTAGCCCTCTCAGCAATGCTCAGCAGGCAGATTAAAAAAAGCCTGCTGTTAAACAGGCTTGATCGGGCTTTTAAATAATTGAGCTTGATATGCAGAAGTTCAAATATCTTCCTGCGCCAGTAACGCAGCGCCAAGAGCCCCGGCAATCTGCGGCTCATCAGGGACTATAATGACAGTCTTCAGTTTTTCGTTGAGCGCCTTGACAACTGCATGGTTGCGCGCTACCCCACCGGTCATCATGACCTTCTCATTTAAACCGACCCTGCGGATCAGGCCAGCCGTGCGATCAGCAATCGACTGGTGCAAACCGCTGGCAATGTCTTCCCGTGGCAGACCCTGGGCGATGAGTGATACCACTTCAGATTCGGCAAACACGGTACACATACTGCTGATTGAAACTGAATTGCGAGCGCTTTCGCTGAGAGCGGCAAGTTGGCCGATTTCAACTTCAAGAGCACCGGCCATTACCTCTAAAAACCGTCCGGTTCCGGCCGCGCATTTATCGTTCATGGCAAAGTCGGTTACCCGGCCATGCTCGGCCAGGCAGATTACCTTGCTGTCCTGCCCCCCGATGTCAATAACTGTTCTGACAGCCGGATCCCAGTAAAAAGCGCCCCGTCCGTGGCAGGTAATTTCGGTAATCCTTTTGTCGGCAAAATCGATACTGATCCGTCCGTACCCTGTAGCTACAATGGAGCTTAAATCAGATATTTTCAGAGCTGCCGCAGAAAGGGCCTCCTGCATTGCCATTTCAGCAGCCCTCTTGCTGTTAGCCCCTGTCGGCCGGATTACATAGCTGATAATTTGATTCTTTTCCATAATTACAACTTCAGCTGTCAGGGAACCGATATCTATTCCTGCAACGGGCATGTCTGACCTCCAGACTCATAACAGAAAGATTTGATGGAGCTAAAATTTCAGGCCAGGAGTGTACGAATCTCCTGCCAGAGTTGATCGCGTCCGGCAGCAGTTTGCGCTGAAAACGGCAGCAGCCGATCCTCATCAAACAAACCGAGGCCGGTGTGAATCACTTTAAGTTGGCGCTGCAGGGCGCTGCGTGACAGCTTGTCTGACTTGGTCGCAACTGTGACAGTCGGTATGGTGTGGGCACGCAACCACCCAGACATCAGCCGATCGTCTGCAGTCGGTTCGTGACGGCAATCGATCAAATGCAGGCAGCCGCGCAGGGTACTACGGTTGGCCAGGTAATCTTCAATGATCGGCGCCCAGCGTTCACGTTCTTTTTTCGAGACTTTGGCATAGCCATAACCGGGCAGATCAACAAAGCAGATAGATTCATTGAGCAGGTAAAAGTATAGCCCCCTGGTTTTACCCGGGGTGGAACTGATCCGGGCCAGGTTTTTACGCCCAATCAGGCTGTTCAGCAGTGAAGATTTACCTACGTTGGAGCGCCCGATAAATGAAATTTCCGGCACATCCCAGGAGGGAAAGTCTTTTGGGCTATAGGCTGCCGCTTTTAATTCTGCCTTGTTAATTCGCACCTTTTCTCACCTTTTTACATTTGGTTATACATAAGATCAATGTTGTATGGCTGAATCCCGGCTTTCGTCAGGCAGCCCCAGGTTGTTTTCCCTGATCTTTTTCTGTTTCCGCTTATCTCCGGTCTTTAACGCCGGGTCGGAAAGGGCCATGGCAAGAACCTCATCCATATGCTCCACCAGTTTAACCTCAATTTTACGCCGCACATTTTGCGGAATATCGCTTAAGTCGCGCCGGTTTTCAGCCGGGAGCAGGATGTTGCGAATCCCGGCCCGGTGGGCAGCCAGCATCTTCTCCTTCACTCCGCCAATCGGCAGCACTCTGCCGCGCAGGGTTATTTCACCGGTCATAGTGACATCCTTGCGGATCGGCGTTTTGGTTAATGCGGATGCCAGCGCCGTAGCAATGGCAATCCCGGCAGACGGACCGTCCTTGGGAATCGCCCCTTCAGGCACGTGAATGTGAATATCAATCTCTTCGTAAAAGTTTTCATGCAGTCCCAGGGCATCGGCACGAGATCGAATGTAACTGATTGCCGCCTTGGCCGATTCCTGCATGACATCTCCAAGCTGTCCGGTGAGGGTCATCTTGCCTTTGCCTTTCATCAGGGTAACTTCGATTGACAGCAGATCGCCGCCTGATTCGGTCCAGGCCAGACCGGTTGCGACCCCGATCTCGTCCTCTTTCTCGGCTGAGCCGTAGCGATAGCGCGGCACCCCTAAGTATTTCTGCAGGTTTTGCCTGGTGATCCTGATATGTTTCTTCCGATCTTTGACCACTTCACGGGCTACTTTTCGACAGATCGCCGATATATTTCTTTCCAGGTTGCGCACTCCCGCTTCCCTGGTATACTCCCTGATAATCCTGCGGATAGCCCCTTCGGAAACCTCCAGGTTCTTCGCAGTCAATCCATGCTCCTTAAGCTGCTTTGGCACCAGGTACTGCCTGGCAATTTCAACTTTATCCTCCTCGGTATATCCGGGAATATGGATCAGCTCCATCCGGTCAAGCAAAGGCTGAGGAATGTTATAAGAGGTATTGCCGGTTGTGATAAACATAACCTGCGAGAGGTCAAAAGGCACCTCGATATAGTGATCGCTGAAAGCATTGTTTTGTTCAGGGTCAAGTACTTCAAGCAGTGCGGATGATGGATCACCCCGAAAATCGGTTGACATCTTATCGATTTCATCCATCAGGAAAACCGGGTTTCTTGATTTTGCCTGGCGCATCCCCTGAATAATTCTGCCGGGCAGAGCTCCGATATAGGTGCGGCGGTGTCCTCGGACCTCGGCTTCGTCCCGAACCCCGCCTAAGGAAATGCGGACAAATTTACGCTCAAGGGCGCGGGCTACCGATTTGGCCAGAGAGGTCTTACCAACTCCGGGAGGCCCAATCAGACAGAGGATCGGTCCTTTGAGTTTATCAGCCAGCTGGCGGACAGCAAGATATTCAACAATCCTTTCCTTAACCTTCTGCAGCCCGTAATGATCTTCATCGAGAATCTGTTCAGCCATGTCCAAATCAAGGCGGTCAGCCGTTTCAATCGACCAGGGTAAATCAAGCAGCCAGTCTAAATAAGTGCGGATTACAATCCCTTCAGCTGCAGCAGGAGGCATTTTTTCCAGGCGTTCAACTTCTTTTAACGCTTTCTCTTCAACCTCCTCCGGCAGCCTGGCTTCGGCAATTTTTTCCCTGTATTCTTCTGCTTCAGCCATCCGCTCGTCCTTCTCGCCCAACTCCTTTTGAATGGCCTTCATCTGTTCGCGCAGGTAGTATTCCTTCTGGGTTTTTTCCATCTGCTTGCGGACCCGCAGATTAATCTTACGTTCTATTTCCAGGATTTCCATCTCACGTCCCAATACAACATTGAGTTTCTCCAGGCGATCTTTCAAATCGATCGCTTCAATGATTTCCTGTTTTTGCTGGATCTTCATGCTCAGATGTGATGCAATTACATCGGCGAATCGCCCAGGTTCTTCAATATCGGCTACGGTGGATAGCGTTTCCGGTGGTACTTTTCTGCTGATTTTAATATACTGTTCAAATTGGTAGAGCACCGTGCGCATCAACGCTTCAATTTCTGCATTTTTTTGGAGCGAATCCTCGATCAGCTCGAGATCGGCCTCAAGAATTTGTTCTTCTGTATGCAGTTCAATGATTTTTGCCCGGTTTAAACCTTCCACCAAAACCCTGATAGTGCCCCCGGGTAGTTTAATCATCTGCTTAATCCGGGCGATGGAGCCAACTTCATATAAATCTTCCCGGGCGGGATCATCGGTTTTTGCATCTTTCTGGGTAATTAATAAAATACGGTTATCTTTCATCATTGCCTTTTCCAGGGCCGTGATTGAGCGCTCCCGTCCTACATCCAAGTGTAAAACCATATTTGGAAATACCAAGACGCCCCTTAAGGGCAGCACCGGCATTCTTTCTTGTTCAGCCATCTGGTAAAACCACCTTTCCTGTAAATAGAAAGCGGGAAGCTATGGATTAATATATTTCGCTTCCCGCTTATATTATCCTTTTTAGATATAACGCCCGGCTTAATCAGAGTATTATGCCGTCGATCAGGCAGTTTCTTCCTTTTTCTTTCGTTTATCCCGGGTAGCCAGCATCGGCGTTTCCTTGTTAATAACCGTCTCGCGGGTAATCACGCAACGTTCGATATCATCCCGCGAAGGCAGGTCGAACATGACATCAAGCAAGGTTTCCTCCAGGATTGCTCTTAAACCACGCGCGCCGGTATGACGCTTCATCGCTTCTTCGGCAATGGCCTGCAGGCAGTTTTCCTTGAATTCAAGAGAAACCCCATCCAGCTCAAATATCTTTTGGTACTGCTTAACCAGGGCATTGCGCGGTTCTTTTAGAATCCGGACAAAAGCATCCTGATCTAGCGGATCAAGGGTAGCGATAACCGGTATACGACCGACAAATTCAGGAATAAGCCCGTATTTTAAGAGATCCTGAGGTAGAACCTGCTTTAAAATAGCTCCCAGGTTTCCATCGTCACGGGATAATACCTCGGCTCCGAAGCCGATTCCCTTGCTGCCGATCCGGTTCTGAATAATCTTCTCCAGGCCGTCAAAGGCACCCCCGCAGATAAAAAGAATATCCGTGGTGTCGATCTGCATAAATTCCTGATGCGGATGCTTGCGGCCACCCTGGGGCGGGACACTGGCCACAGTTCCTTCAAGAATCTTTAACAGCGCCTGCTGAACACCTTCCCCCGAAACATCGCGGGTTATGGACGGGTTATCTGTTTTACGGGCTATCTTATCGATTTCGTCGATGTAGACAATACCCTTTTCAGCCTTCTCAAGATCATAGTCTGCTGCCTGGATCAGCTTGAGCAGGATATTTTCCACATCTTCACCGACATAGCCGGCTTCAGTCAGCGATGTTGCATCGGCAATGGCAAAGGGTACATTTAAAATTCGGGCCAGAGTCTGAGCCAGGAGGGTCTTGCCGACACCGGTCGGTCCAACCAGCACAATATTACTCTTCTGGAGCTCGACATCATCCACTTTCTGTCCGGCGTTAACCCGCTTATAATGGTTATAAACGGCAACAGCAAGGCTCTTCTTCGCTTCTTCCTGCCCAATCACATATTGATCGAGCACTTCCTTGATATCCTGAGGCTTGGGTAGTTCAAGTCTTCCCAGTTCAGGCTCATCACCGATTTCTTCTTCGATAATTTCATTGCACAACTCAATACATTCGTCGCAGATGTAGACACCCGGTCCGGCGACTAATTTGCGCACCTGTTCCTGGTTTTTACCGCAGAACGAACATTTAAGCTGTCCTTTTTCGTCATTAAATTTAAACATCCGGAGCTTTCACCTCGTCTCCGCTTTAAGTTCTGTGGATCAGGATCTCGTCAATCAGGCCGTATTGCTTGGCATCAGCAGCTGACATAAAGAAATCACGATCAGTGTCTTTGGCAATAGTCTCCACCGGCTGGCCGGTATTTTCGGAGAGGATTTGATTCAGGCTTTCCCTGATTTTAAGAATCTCCCGGGCATGAATCTCGATATCAACTGCCTGACCCTGGGCGCCTCCGGCCGGTTGATGAAGCATAATCCTGGAATTTGGCAGGGAAAAACGCTTACCCTTTTCTCCGGCAGAAAGCAGCACCGCCCCAAAACTGGCTGCCAGGCCGACACAAATTGTTGAAATAGCCGGTTTCACATAACGCATTGTATCGTAGATAGCCATCCCGGCATAAACCGAACCTCCGGGAGAGTTGATATAGAGGTTGATATCTTTTTTCGGGTCTTCCGACTCCAGAAACAACATCTGGGCCACAATCAGGTTGGCCACATTATCATCAATAGCGCTGCCGAGAAAGATGATCCTGTCTTTGAGCAGGCGCGAATATATGTCGTAGGCTCTTTCGCCACGGCTGGTCTGTTCAACAACCATCGGTACTAAAATGCTCATTTGGCAAACCTCCTCAGATAATCTCCAAACAATTAATTTATTATACTATAAGCAACTCTTTACAGTGCAAATGATCTTTACAATACTAATTATACTACTCTTTTCCTTCTCCTGCAGAAGTCCCGGGATTTTCAAGCTCTTTGTTCCCGGCAGCGGCTGTTTTTTTGCTCTTACTTACGTTTTTTTCTTTTTTTTCAGGGGCTTTTGCCTTATCCTTCTTCGCTTTAACTTTTTTAACTTTCGCCTCGGAAACAAGAAGATCAACCACTTTGCGGATCCGGATTTCCTCTTTCATAACCGGGATGCGGCCCTGTTTATCGAGTATTTCCCTGATTCTGTCCGGATCATCGTTATAGGTGGAAGCGATTTCCTCTATTTTTTCCTTAAGTTCGTCGTCAGTGACGGCTATTTCCTCCTGTTTCGCAATCGCATCAAGGACCAGGTTCGCCTTAGCTCTTTTTTCAGCTTCTTCCCGTCTCTCTTCACGGATCTCATCTTTCTCCTTGCCCGAAAGCTGTAGAAATTGGTCGAGCCCCATACCCTGATAACGCAGGTAGTTTTCCAGGTCACCGAGCATCCGGTCGATCTGCCGCTCCACCAATACCGCCGGTGGATCAACTTTAGCTGCAGCGGCAACTTTTTCAATCAAAGTCTCCTCCAGCTTAGCCTTAGACTGATCTTCGGCATTTTTAAGCAGTTTCTCCCTCAGATCTGTTTTCATTTCTTCAAGGGTGTCAAATTCGCTAATCTCTTTAACGAATTCATCGTCCAGTTCGGGTAACTTTTTCTCTTTGATCTGTTTAATCTTAACTTTAAAAGTTGCCTCTTTACCGGCAACATCTTCCTTGCGATAATTTTTGGGGAAAGTTACTTTGATCTCCTTGTCTTCATCCTGAACAGCGCCGATCAGCTGATCCTCAAATCCGGGAATAAAGGACTTAGATCCTATTTCAAGCGAATAATCTTCGGCTTCTCCTCCCTCGAAAAGCTCCCCATCCACGTAACCCTTAAAATCGATCTGGACCAGATCACCTTCCTGAACCGGGCCATCTTCACGGGGTATCAACCTGGCATTCTGCTCGCGGAGCATGAAAAGATGATGATCGATCTGAATCTCATCAACCTCTGCTTCCTCCTGCTCAACCTCAAGCCCGCGGTAATCACCAAGTTCAACCGGTGGAAGGACCTCAAAGACAGCATTAAACAGCAGCGGTTTGCCTTCTTCAATCTGGATCAGCTCAAATTCAGGATTGTTAATCGGATCCAGCCCCTCTTCTTCCAGGGCTGCTTCATAAGCGCCGGGAACTAAAAGTTCGAGGGCTTCTTCATGTAAAATTTCGGGGCCAAAGCGCGATTCAAGAATCCGGCGGGGCACCTTGCCCTTGCGAAACCCTGGCAGGTTTATCTTGCCAACTACTTTGCGATAAGCTTTGGCCAGGGCAGTATCGACATCAGGAGAAGCGACCTCTATCTCCAGCTTGACTTTGTTATTCTCCAATTTCTCAACTTTTTTCAGCATAATACTCTCTCCTTACGATCCAGATCGGTTTTAATTTTAATGGATAAAACTTTTATCTTTTGAATAATAAAAACGCCTTATTGCGAGGCGTTACAAAGCAATTATATCTTAACACAGAAAAAAAGGGGACACAACCTTAAAGAAAACAGGCATTGACAGAAAATAATCATTTTAAAGGGCAGCAAAAAAACTTTCTCAATAATTAAGATAAATCTTGATTATTGTCTCAAAAAATTATACAATGGCATAACAACGAATGATGATTCATTCATTAATGCAGGAGGTTTTTTGTGGCGAAAAGATCCGGCGAAAAATTTCAGGTTATTCTGGACGCTGCAGTAAAAACTTTTGCGCAAACCGGTTACCACCGCACCCGCGTAGCAGATATCGCCCGCGAAGCCGGCGTTGCTGACGGCACAGTTTACATCTACTTTAAAAATAAAGAAGATATCCTGATCTCTCTCTTTCAGAATCTGATGCAGCGTTTCGTCGAGGATTTAAGCAGCGAGCTTTCCCTGTGTCACGATGCCAATGATAAATTAGCCCGGATTATCTCCTATCACCTGACAACCCTGGCCAACAGGCCGGAGCAGGCCAGGGTAACCCAGATTGAATTGAGGCAGATCGATAAAACCATTAATCAGGGAATTTCCAAGCCGCTGAAAATTTACTTCAACTTAATTGAGGAGGTGGTAGCAGAAGGCAAAGAGCAGGGCCTTTACAAGCAGAATGTCGATCCCAAAATTGCCCGCAAGGTAATTTTCGGCGCGATCGATGAAGTAGTTACCTGCTGGGTGATGTCCGCAAAACCTTATGATTTGAGGGCACTCAGCAAACCGGTTTTTGATCTGCTGACCGGAGGCCTGCGCTGAATTTTTTAATCTTCCTCTTTAATGGTTTACTTCTTAAGTTAAATTCATCGTTACAAGGAGGTATTTAAATGGCCTTGAAAGAAATTCGAAAGGCTGCCGTTCTTGGAGCCGGAGTAATGGGGGCGACGATCGCCGCTCATCTGGCCAACGTGGGAATCCCTACCTATCTGCTCGATATCGTTCCCCGTGAACTCACTCCGGAAGAGCAAAAGCAAGGATTAACCTTAGAAAGCCCGGAAGTTCGCAACAGGCTTTCTGTAGCCGGAAAGCAGGAGCTGCTGAAGAACAAACAAAAACCGCTATACCGTGATTCAAGCATTGACCTGATCACTCCCGGTAACTTCGAAGACGACATGGCCAAGTTAAAAGATGTCGACTGGGTAATTGAAGTTATTGTGGAAAATATGGATATCAAAAAAAAGGTCTTCAAACAGCTTGAAGCAAACTGGACACCCGGAACAATCGTTTCTTCCAACACTTCAGGGCTTTCAATTAACGAAATGGTTTCTGAGAATTCAGCGGAATTCCGCAAACATTTCCTGGGCACTCACTTTTTCAACCCGCCCCGCTGGATGAAACTCTTAGAAATCATCCCCTGTAAAGATACTTCAGATGAAGTGCTCTCGTACATGCACCGTTTCTGCGAAAAAGTACTCGGCAAGGGTGTGGTGTTTGCCAAGGATACCCCCAACTTTATAGCCAACCGCATCGGCACTTTTAGTGGGGTCTATGCTGTCAAACTTATGCTCGAAGAGAATATGACCGTTGAAGAAGTCGATGTAATCACCGGTCCGCCGATGGGCCGCCCGAAGACCGCAACTTTGCGTCTACTTGACCTTGTCGGTCTCGATACTTTTTGTCATGTCGCCAGGACTGTATATGATACTACCAAGAATCCAGAAGAAAAAGAGGTTTTTGATGTTCCCGAGCTTCTAACAAAGATGGTTGAAAAAAAATGGTTAGGCGACAAAACCAAGCAGGGATTTTATAAAAAAGTTAAGGACGAAGGAGGCAAACAGATCCTAGCCCTTGACTATAAAACCATGGAATACCGGCCGCAGGAAAAAGCACGTTTTGATATTCTGGGTAAAACCAAACATGAAGAACTGAATACAGGTTTTAATATGCTGATTGAGTCCGATGATAAAGCCGGCCAGTTCGCCTGGAAAATGACTAAGCGTAACCTATTATACAGCGCTTCGATGGTTCCGGAAATTACAGACGATTTGTATAATATCGATCGGGCAATGCGTTGGGGCTTTAATTTAAAATTCGGTCCATTTGAAAGCTGGGACGTAATTGGGGTTCGGAAGAGCGTCGAGCGAATGAAAAGCGAAGGTGAAAAAATCCCGGCCAACGTGGAAGAGATGCTGGCCAAGGGCTTTGAAAGTTTCTACCAGGAAGATGAAAAAGGAAACCTTTCATACTATGATTTCGCCTCGAAAAGCTACAAACCGGTTCCGGTCAGCGCTGAAATTATCAGTCTGCCTACCCTGAAAAAGCAGGGCAAACTGGTTCTCGGAAACGACGACGGCAGCCTGATCGATTTGGGCGACGGGGTTTGCTGTCTCGAGATGCACAGCCCGCGCCAGGCAGTCAGTCCGATGTTTGTAGAGCTGATCCATCAGGCCATTGAAGAAGCGGAGAAGAACTTCGTTGGGATGGTCATCGGTAATCAGGGTGGCAATTTCTGCGTCGGGGCCAACGTTGCCCTGATTATGATGGCTGCCCAGGGCGGCGAGTTTGAAATGATCAACAGCGCCGTCAAATCGGGGCAGGATGCCCTGATGAAAGTCAAATATTCAAAAATTCCGGTAGTAGCCGCACCCTTCCAGATGACCTTAGGAGGCGGAATGGAGATCTGTCTGCACTGCGACCGGATCCAGGCCGCAGCCGATACTTTCATGGGCCAGGTTGAACTGGGTGTCGGCCTGATCCCCGGCTGGGGCGGTAATAAAGAACTACTGATCCGTTTCACCGAAGGGCTGCGCGACGATACCAAGGTAGATCTATTACCATACGTCCAGAAAGCCTTCGAAGCAATTGCCATGGCCACCGTTTCAACCAGCGCCCGTCATGCCCAGGAACTGGGATTCCTGCGCAAAACAGATAAAGTAACAGTCAACCAGGATTACCTGCTGCATGACGCCAAGCAGACTGTTCTGGCCATGGTCCTGGAAGGCTACGAGCAACCCCAGCCGAAGCCGATCAAGGTGATCGGGGAATACGGTCTGGCTGCCTTCAAGGCAGGAGTGCAGAATATGCTCTGGGGCGGTTACATCAGCGAGCATGACATGAAGATCGCCAATGAAATCGCATTTGTTCTCTGCGGTGGAAATGTTAAACCCGATACGCTTGTCAGCGAGCAGTATCTGCTCGACATCGAGAGGGAAGCGTTCCTGCGTCTTTGTCATGAAGAGAAGACCCATGAGCGCATCACCGCGATCCTCACAACCGGCAAGCCTTTACGGAATTAAAGGAGGAGGTAACCAGTATGAAAGAAGCTGTTATTGTATCCAGTGTGCGAACAGCAATCGGCCGGGCTCCCCGGGGCAAACTTAAAAAAACACGCCCCGAGTACATGGGTTCGGTAGCGGTAAAAGAAGCTATTACCCGGGCCAAAGGCCTGGACCCCGCAGAAATCGAAGATGTAATCTTAGGCTGCTCTTTTCCGGAAGCCGAGCAGGGCATGAACTTAGGGCGGATCGTCGCTCTGCAGGCCGGACTGCCGGACAGCGTACCGGGACAAACTGTTAACCGGTTTTGCTCCTCCGGCTTGCAGGCCATTGCTCTCGCCTCGGAACGGATTATGTGCGGCTTTGCCGATGTAATGATCGGCGGCGGTGTGGAAAGCATGAGTATGGTGCCGATGGGCGGCAATAAACTGGCCCCCAGCCCCGAACTGGTTGAAAAACATATTGAAACCTATACCCCGATGGGTATCACCGCTGAGAATGTTGCGCAGCGGTTTAATATCAGCCGTGAAGATCAGGATAAGTTCGGCTATGAAAGCCAGATGAAAGCAGCAGCAGCTATAAAGGACGGCAAATTCAAGGAAGAAATAGTCCCGTTGAAAGTGGTGGATCGCTTTGTCGGACCGGATAACAAGGTTGTCGAAAAAGAATTTATTTTTGATACCGACGAAGGCGTCCGTCCTGAGACTACCATCGAGGCGCTGGCCAAGCTGCGCCCTGCTTTTCATGTTAAAGGGAGTGTTACTGCCGGCAACTCTTCGCAAACCAGCGACGGCGCTGCTGCATCTGTTGTTATGTCTGCTGAGAAAGCAGCCAAACTCGGCCTCAAGCCGCTGGCAATATTCCGCGGCTTTGCCGTAGCCGGCTGCCCGCCGGAAATCATGGGTGTCGGACCGGCCTATGCCATTCCGAAATTAATGAAGTTAACCGGCATGAAAATTGAGGATATCGATCTCTTCGAGCTTAATGAAGCCTTCGCCTCGCAGGCGCTCTACTGTGTGCGCGAGCTGGGTATAGATCCGTCCAAGGTCAATGTCAACGGTGGAGCAATCGCCCTTGGCCACCCGCTTGGCTGCACCGGAGCCAAACTCACCGCCACTCTGCTGCATGAAATGAAACGACGCGGTTCCAAATACGGCGTTGTTTCAATGTGTATCGGCGGAGGCATGGGCGCTGCCGGTCTGTTTGAGCTGGCCTGACAGGCTAAGTAAGCGCAACATCTGAGAAATATCAACAGGAAGAGCCATCTTTTTAACTGCCACAGCGTGTGTGGTATGATTGAACTGAAGGCTCTTCCTTTTTAATGTTCATAATTAGATTTAAACACAGGGGTTGAATGGCTATGGAAAAACTTATTCCTTATGATGAACTCAATCGCCGGGTTAGCAAATTACAAACTGAGATGCAAAAACATCAAATCAGCGGTTCATTGCTGATGCAGCGGGCAGACCTATATTATTTCAGCGGCACCGGTCAGAATGCATTCCTGTTTGTTCCTGCTACCGGGATTCCAACTTTGATCGTAAAAAAATCCTTAGAAAGGGCCCGGGAAGAAAGCGCTCTCGAGCAAATTGAACCTTACAGCGGTACAGACCAGCTAAAAAAACTAATTGTCGATAGTGTCATGCCGGGCGCAAGCATCGGCCTGGAAACAGATGTTTTACCGGCCAATCTCTACCTGCGTTATCAAAAAACATTTAAAGAATTTCCACTGGTCGATATATCCGGCGCAATCCGCCGGATCAGATCAGTTAAATCTGATTTTGAACTAGCGCTGATGCATCAGGCAGCAGCAGTTGGCAATGAGGTGCTTAATTATGCCTGCAGAATTATCAAACCCGGGATGCGCGAAATTGAACTGGCTGGCCAGCTTGAAATGGAAGCACGCAGACTGGGTCATCAGGGTGCCATCAGAATGCGCGGCTTTAACCAGGAAATCTATTTCGGTCATATCATGAGCGGTCAAAACGCGGCATCGGTCAGCTTCTTCGATGGCCCGACCGGAGGCTCCGGCCTTAATCCTTCCTATCCCCAGGGCGCCGGCACCAGCCTGATCAGGGAAAAAGAGCCGATCCTGGTTGATTTCGTAATAGTAATCGGCGGTTATATGGTTGATCAGACGCGTATTTTTTCGATTGGTGAACCAGCCGCCAAGCTGCAGGAAGCCTACTATCAAGCGGTGCTGATCAACCGTGACCTGGCCCAAATGGGTAAACCGGGAACTGGCGGCAGCGCGCTGTACAAAAAAGCTCAGGGCTTGGCAGAACAGGCCGGGCTGGCCCGGCATTTTATGGGTTACACTGAGCAGATCAGCTTCGTTGGCCATGGTGTCGGCATCGAGCTTGACGAACTGCCGGTCATTGCCCGCGATCTGGATTTTACTTTAGAAAAAGGCATGGTTTTTGCCCTGGAGCCGAAGTTCATCTTTCCGGGGGAAGGAACCGTTGGAATCGAAGATACTTATGTAGTCGGAGATGATCGCCTTGAACAGGTGACCACCTTCAGCGACCGGTTACAGGTCTTATAACCTGCTCTGTAAAAAAGACTTCTTATGGAGCCTGACCGACCCCAAAGTTTAGTTTATCAGCCGCCACCGGTGCAACCAGCCAGTATTAACAATGACAGGATCATGGTGATAGCGATTAATAACGTTACGCGCATCTTATAATACCTCCTACGCTTATTAATAATATTAATAACACATTTTAATCAGATTGGTAAAGGTTGAAACCGAAACAATAATTAACCCTGTTTATGTTTTTGCATTATGTAACCTCAGCGACGGATCAAAATAAATTTTTTCCTTTAAATCAAGGCTTCTTGATCAGCAAATAGATGTTCTACTAACAGAATGCACAGAGTTATCCACAGGCAAATGCCCTGTATTGCTGCACCAGGAATTTTATTCACAAAAGAAGCAGGAAGTCACCATAATTAAATGAAGCTTTTCTCAAATCTCATATGGCATGAGAATTGATTATATAAATTCAAATTAACTTTAACCGGCTGATCTGATAAAAATTATCAAAAAAAAAGGGAAAAGACATTCCTTAGCGAATTAAGGATTTGTTGAAAATAACCACTATATTTTTGAAGGAGGCATCAGCATGGAGGTTAAAGTAAACGACGATTGCAGCGCATGCGGTATCTGCGAAGACATCTGCCCGGAGGTTTTTGAGCTGGGTGATGAAAAAGCCGAAGTTAAAGTAAATCCGGTACCGGCAGAGTTTGAAGAAAAAGTCCGTGAAGCAGCCGAGGAATGCCCGACTGAGTCTATTGAAGTAAGCTAACAAGACTTAACTCTTCACAAACAATGATGAGACCTGTCAACTGACGGGTCTCTTTATTTTCACCGGCTTACAACGGCATACCTTCCCTGGCGGTAAAAGGATTTTTTGCCTCATCGCCGAATTAATTTAGATAACAGCTCTTCGATAAATAGATAAAAGGTTGTTGATCGCTCTTGGCTGATAAAAATTTACTCCATGTCCTGTCAATAATTGACCAAAAACCGGGCCAGTCCAGCCCGATAACCGGGCTGGCCTATCATTCGGAGCAGGTAAAACCGGGTACGCTCTTTGTCTGCATCAGGGGCTATAAAACTGACGGGCATCTATTCCTGCCTGCAGCGATCAAGAACGGTGCTGTTGCTGCGGTCGTTGAGTATTTTCAGGACAATATCTCCATCCCTCAATATAAGGTTGCAGACAGCCGTCTGGCCCTGGCGGCTCTTGCCGACTGCTATTATGATCATCCGTCGCGGCGTTTCAATCTGACCGGAGTAACGGCAACCAATGGCAAAACATCAACCACTTACATGATTAACAGAATATTTGAAGAACATGGTTTTAAGACAGGACTAATCGGGACAGTTGTAGTTAAAACCGGAGAAAAAATACGGGCGGCCGAGTTGACAACACCTGAATCCCTTGATCTTCACCGTTATTTCAGCGAGATGGCTGAAAATAAGATCAGCCATGCAGTCATGGAAGTGTCCTCATCGGGGTTGGAATTGAACCGGGTAGGTTACGCTGACTTTAACACTGTTGTGATCAATAACATCAGCCGGGAGCATATCGACTTGCACGGTTCTTTTGAAGCTTACTACCGGGCTAAAAGCCGCCTGGTACGGGAAGCCACAGCGAACCAGTGGGCTGTATTAAACCTCGATTGTCCATATACCGCTGCCCTAAAAAATGAAACAAAAGCAAATACTTTTACCTATGCGCTAAAGGGTAAAAAAGCAGACTGCCTGGTCCGCAACCTTGATTTAAGCAGTGGACGAGCTTTCTTTGATGTTGAGCTGACTCCGGATGCTCCCGCGGCCATCCTCAAAACCCAACCACAGACTTTCCCGGTGGAACTTTCTGTCCTTGGCCTGCATAGTGTTTACAATGCCATGGCCGCTATTCTTGTAGCCCTGGTTCAGGGCATACCGGCAGCTACAATCCGGAAGGCTCTAAAAACCTTCAGGGGCGTGGAAAGGCGCTTTGAGCTGATCTTCGAGGATGATTTTATGGTCCTTGACGACCACTTCGCCAACAGCGGCAACATCGATGTGACCCTGGAAACCCTGCAAATGATGAACTATAAAAAGCTGCACCTGGTCTATGCAATCAGGGGCAGCCGGGGGGTAACGGTCAACCGTGAGAATGCCGAAGCGATTGTCCGGTGGGCAACCAAACTGAAACTGGATAAAGTTATTGCCACTACCAGCACCGATTATGTCGGCAGTAAAGACCTGGTAACCGAAGAGGAACTGGAAGTTTACATGACTGTCATGAATGCTGCCGGTTTGCAGACTGAAATCTATCCGCAGTTGGAAAAAGCAGTTGAGCGTGGGCTTTCAGAAACTGGTCCCGGGGATGTTCTGCTCCTGGCCGGTTGCCAGGGTATGGATTATGGCGCTGGAATCTGCCTGAAACAGATCCGGCAACTCAGACCCGAGCTGCCGGATGAAAAAGTATTTGCCGCCCTGAAAAACAGGGTAGCCGGTATTTAGCCCTACCTGGCTTCTTTAATTTCCACTCCACCCATTATCGCCCGCGCCTGGATTCGAACCACTTTTTCAGCACTAGCGGAAGTATTTGTTTCAAACCGGCGACCGCCAACTAGACCTCCATCTTCCTGACCTAAAAAAGAAACCCCTCCCAAAATCGCTGAACCGTCACAGATCACCGGCATCCCCTGGGGCACTCTCACTTCAATTCCACCCATGATTGCAGTCAGGTCAAGGATCGTTTCTCCTTCTGCCAGTTCGGCTGCCGTAAGATCCATTTCGATTCCCCCCATCAGGGCAAAGTAGCTCCCGCTTTCCAGCTTCCAGGGTTGACTGCCGCCGATTTTACTGCCACTCATGATTGTAAAACGACCCGGGCCGCCGCTGCTTAACGACCGGCCCCGCAACAGACTGATACCGATCATGATCAGGACCAGCGGCCAGATCATATTCCAAAAAATAGCGGTGTCAAAACTGAAAAGGCCCAGATTTCGGCCCAGGTAAATGACACCAATCGCCAGGACAATAAGAGCGGTGATAAATTGCCCCCATGAAAAGTAGGCCTTACGCCCATCAGCCGTTGATTGTGAACCGAAGGAAAGAAAAAGCCAGTTAAGGCCGAGAATAATTGGTATGACCGGCCAGTAGCGCAGAAGTTCCCTGATGTTAAACTGGATTCCAACGTTTAAATTGTTAAGTAATAGCAGAACACCGATTACAAGTATTGCCAGACCGACAATCAGTCTGCCGCTGATCATGCGCATAATAAACACTCCCTTTGCGTTTATTCATTTTTTACAGTAGATTACTTCTTTGTAAATCAGACCACTCCTGCTTGGTAGCTCTTAATTCTCAAGGCCCGGCGCCGTTGACTTTTTATAGACGGCGTGCTAAAATGAACAGCGCAACAGAAGATGGTGGGTGTAGCTCAGTCGGTTAGAGCGCCAGGTTGTGGCCCTGGAGGCCGTGGGTTCGAGTCCCATCACTCACCCCATCTTATATATTTTCAACCACATAAATTAAGATTTTTGGCGCTGGGGTGTGGCCAAGCGGTAAGGCACGGGACTTTGGATCCCGCATTCGTAGGTTCGAATCCTACCGCCCCAGCCATTATTATGCCCTTTAACTGTATTTCACCGACAACCAACTCAAACGCCTCGGGCATCCTGCCAAACATAAACAGTTATTCTGCCTGCTTTAAAAGCTCGCCAAAGCGAAGCGCGATTGTTTCCCCTACCCGCAGGCCGAGGGTGGCAGCGCGCCCGCCTTTTAGTTCGATGGCATACTGGGCCGGAGCGCCGCTTGCATAGACAGCAAGCTCCCGATCGGGGGTGTCCGCCGGCGGTGGTTCCATCTCATGAATGGCTACGATACGGCCGGCCGGATCAAGAAAGATTAAATCAATCGGCACCAGGCAGTTTTTCATCCAAAAGCTAAGTTCGGCAGGATAATGTTGATTGTCGGGAAAAACGAAAAGCATACCGCCATCTTCGGCGATCTGATTCCGGCCCATCAAGCCCTGCGCCCGCTCCTCAGGGGTAAGCGCCAGTTCCAGTTTGAACGTGACACCTTTAATGCGCACCTCTTCTAAGGCCTGCCCCGCAGGAGCATTCTGACTGGGGGTGCAACCGGTTAAGATCGTTACGCCAAACAAGACGATTAAGAAGACCGTCCGGCATATGGTTATCATTCTAATTCCTGTTTTTCCGAAAGAGACCACTATTTCACCTGCCCTGACTGGAAAAAGCAATTGACCGACCCGCTGATCATCCCAGCACACAGTTGACAGCATAAGTTGTGCTGATAGAATTAAAGAGCGCTCATAACCTAAAAAAGGATAATGATCATGAAATTAAAAACTATATTTACTACCGGCTTGCTGACGATCATGCCGCTGGCGGTAACAATCTATGTTTTCTATGTTATATTTAACTTCCTGGATAACCTGGTTGGTGATCTGATTAAGGCCCTTTTTAACTTTCATCTACCAGGTGTTGGTTTTGCCGCCGGGCTGCTCTTAATTCTACTGGTCGGCTTTATCGCCTCTAATATTATCGGCAACCGGTTAATCAATTTTTTTGACCGGCTTTTCCAGAGGGTGCCGATCACCCGCGGCATCTACAGCAGCGCCAAACAGATCATCGATGCCTTTACAGTGCAGGGTAAGAACGCTTTTCAGCAGGTAGTGCTGCTTGAATACCCGCGCAAAGGCCTCTATGTGCTCGGTTTTGTAACCGGCCATTCACGGGGTGAAATCCAGGAAAAAACAGAGGAGGAAACAGTCAATGTGTTCGTACCGACTACCCCCAATCCTACCTCGGGAATGCTGATCCTCGCTCCCCGCCATGAAGTAATCGAACTTAAGATGAGCGTGGAAGAAGGCATGAAAGTCATTATCTCAGGCGGTCTTTTTTCCCCGGGTGACAACAACGGCCAGGGAGCGACTCTTCTAACTGCTGCAGAGCCCTCTGCTGAATAATAACAGGCTAAATAAATATGACAGTTACCCGTCAGCCCAGCCAAGCGAACGTTTAACCGCCTGCTGCCAACCCGCATATAGTTTATCCCGCACAGCGTTATCCATCTGCGGTTCAAAGCAGGCGCTGCCTTTCCACTTGCCGCTCAACTCACTCAGATTGTCCCAGAACCCGCAGGCCAGACCGGCCAGATAAGCAGCACCCAGCGCTGTTGTGTCAAAGGTGGACGATCGGCGCACAGGGGTACCGGTTATATCTGCCTGAAACTGCAGGAGTAAATCCATTACACTGGCCCCGCCGTCTACCCGCAGTTCTTTCACAGGGAGTTCGGCGTCACGATGCATTACTTCAAGAACATCACGGGTCTGGTAAGCCATTGCTTCCACAACCGCTCTGCCGATATGAGCCCTGGTAGTCCCACCGGTTATACCAATGATCAGCCCCCGGGCATAAGGATCCCAGTAAGGGGCGCCAAGGCCGGCAAAGGCCGGCACCAGATAAACGCCGCCATTGTCGGGAACCTGTTCTGCCAGCCCCTCAAGTTCTGATGATTGTTCAATCAACCCCAGGCCGTCTCGCAACCACTGAACAGCAGCGCCGGTGATAAATATACTGCCCTCCAGGGCATATTCAACTCTGCCATGCAGCCCCCAGGCGATCGTGGTCAGCAAACCGTGTTTTGAGGAAACGGCCTTATTGCCAGTGTTCATCAGTAAAAAGCAGCCGGTGCCGTAGGTGTTCTTGGTCATTCCCGGTTCAAAGCAGGCCTGACCGAATAGCGCTGCCTGCTGATCGCCGGCTATCCCGCCAATCGGAATATTACAACCGGAAAACAGCTCCGGCACTGTATCACCATAGATTACACTGCTTGGCAGGACTTCCGGCAAAATGTCCCGCGAAATATTGAAAATCGCAAGCAGATCTTTATCCCACTTAAGTTCGTGGATGTTATAGAGCAGGGTGCGGGAAGCATTGCTGTAGTCGGTAGCAAAAACCCGGCCTCCGGTCAGACGGAACAGGAGGTAGCTGTCAATAGTGCCGCAGCAGAGCGTGCCTTTTGTCATAGCCTCGCTCACTGCTTTTATATTTTCAAGCGCCCAGTTAATTTTCGTCCCGGAAAAATAGGGATCCAGCAGTAACCCGGTTTTCCGACGGATTATTTCTTCATGACCTTCTTCCTTTAGACGGCGGCAGTAGTCGGCAGTCCGGCGGCATTGCCAGACTATAGCCCGGGAAAGAGGCGCCCCGGTTTTTCGATCCCAGAAAACAACTGTCTCCCTCTGGTTAGTAATACCGATTGCAGCAATATCAGCCGCTTTAGCGCCGGATTGTCCCAGAATATCTTTAATAACAAACAATACATTTTCCCAGATCTCCCCGGCATTATGCTCAACCCAGCCGGGTTGGGGATAATACTGCCGGTGTTCCCGGTTGTTGCGGCAGACAGCTACCCCTTCTTTGTTCCAAAGTATCGCTGTCGTACCGGTAGTCCCCTGGTCGATTGACAAGATATATTTTTTGATTGCTAGTTCCTCCCCCGGGCTGAAGTCAGACCTGCGAATCTGCCTGTCAGGCTGAGAATATAAGTGTTTCTCCCTCTAAACTGCGCTTAAGCTGACCATCGTGCTCCAGGTAATGAATGTGGGCCAGGGCTTCTCCGGTGGCAAACCACTTCTGCATTAGCGGATAAGCTTCCCAGTTATCAGCAATTAAATCCCAGGTCATCCCTGAGGCAACTGTAAAAGCACTGCAGGGTCCTCTTTCCTTCACGATCTTCAGGGTCTCATCCAGGCGGAAGCGGTGATGTTCTCTGATCTGATCAATTCTTTTTCTGCTGTCGTGAATTAAACTGCGATGTCCGGGTAAAGTTAATTCAATATCCATCTGGTAAACCCGTTCCAGGCTTTTAAAATATTCGCCAAGAGGGTTGCTGTCTTCGAGCCAGGTCGATATATTTGGGGTTATCTCACCGATTATATGGTCACCGGAAAAAAACAACCTGTAATGAGGCTCATAAAGACAGGTATGCCCGCGGGTATGTCCCGGTGTATTAATACAAATTAATTCGTAATCCCCGTAGCTGATCAGGTCTCCGTCTGCAACCATGGTAAAATCAACCGGATCTATGGGCTTATAGCGCTGACCCGGATGGGAATCAATGGCGGCATCAACCAGCCCTTCGGGAAAACCATGCTTGCCGGCCAGGGAGCGGACCAGCTCCCATAAGTCAGGGCGCATCAGAATATCAGCATCAGGTTCATTAAAATAGATCGCTGCGCCTTCGTCAGCATATTCGGCCACCAGGCCAATATGATCGGCATGCATGTGGGTTACAAAAAAATCAGTTCGCGCAAGATCAATATTCAGTTGGCGCAAGGCATCGGTCAGAGCTGCTTTGCATTCGTCACGATTCAGGCCGGTATCAATTACCAGGTTACGTTTGTCGCTCTTAATAATGTAAGAGTTGGTAGCCTTGAGCGGATTTCGGGGCAGGGGTATTTCCGCGCGATAAAGATTCTCCCTGATTTGTTCTACAATTGTTTCCGGCATCAGTTCACTTTCCTCCGCTTTAACAAGCTATATCCTTAATTAACAGGTTTTTTAGCCGCTCTTTCAAATTCTTTTCTGACTTTAGCTTGCACTTCCAAGTCGGTGATCGCCTTAAAGCCGGTAAGGGCCATTGCTTCTCCTACCCTGAGCATCACTTCATAAGCTTCGTCAGTATCGCAAAGCGCTGTAAATTCACGGGTATGGCCGGTAACCCACTGGTCGGTAATGGCCACGATCGGATGGATTGAGGGTGTTACCCGGCTTACATTCCCCATATCAATTGAACCGCGTCCTTCTTCATGGGGCGAGTCAATAGCGTAGCCGGCCTCTTTCAGACTTTCGGCAAAAATATCGGCCAGGGCCCGGTTACTGATCATTGCATCGTAAGGATATCCTGATTCCACAACCTCGAGACTGGTATTAGTCGCTATCGCCGCTCCACGGGCACAGGCCAGGACCTTTTCCACAACTTCGTCAAGATAGCCGCTTTCACGGGATCTGATAATGAAATCTGCTGCAGCGCGATCAGGAATAACGTTGGGCGCCAGTCCTCCCTCGGAAATAATACCATGGATGCGCGCATCATCCTTGAGGTGCTGGCGCAGGGCATTGATCCCGTTAAAAGTTTGAATTACCGCATCAAGAGCATTCTGCCCTTCCCACGGTTCACTGGAAGCATGGGCGCTGCGTCCATGGAAGATTAAGCGGAAGTCGCGACAGGCTAAAGATTCCACATGGAAGTTGGTTGAACAACCGGGATGGAACATCAGCGCCGCATCAATATCATCGAACACGCCTGCCCTCACCAGGTCAACTTTCCCGCCGTGATCTTCTTCGTCCGGTGTGCCGATAATCGAAACCCGCCCGGGCTGATCCTTTATAGCTGCAGCGAGAGCAACCCCGGCGGCAACTCCGGCAACGGCAATCAGGTTGTGACCGCAGCCATGCCCGATATCAGGCAGGGCATCATACTCGGAACAGAAACCCACATGGTAGCCGCTTTCACCGTAGCTGGCCATAAAAGCGGTTTTTAAACCGCCAACACCTCGCCAGACTTTAAAACCTTTTTCCTCCAGGTAACCGGTCAGCTGTGCGGCGGCGAAAAACTCCTGCCCACCGAGCTCCGGTCTGCTGTGTATGGACCGCGCTATCTCGATTAACTTGTTTTTTTCCTGATTTATCTTATCTTTAATTGCAGTGAGCTCTGTCATACCACCAATCACCGCCTTTTTATATGATTATCTCACTGTATATGTTACCACAGGGGTTGCCGACAGCAACCCATGTCTTGAATAATTTCAAATCAAATATTACCGAAAAGATTGTTCCCTCATTGCTCTTTTGTTCGGCAGCATGTTTACAGATCGAAAGTGGCCGGTTTTCATGGTCGGCCAACATCCCTGACAAAGCCTGCCATTCTTCACCCGCCTTGATTTCTGCTTTACCCAGTTCTATCAGCCTCCGGTAACGGGTCAGGGAATGATCTGTTCCCTGCACTGTAAGATTGCTCAACTTATCACTCAGGTAATGGTTGGTGTGGCAAGTAATGTTCTTTCCGGCCAGGAAATCCGATTCGGTTGCGGTTGTTTCCAGGTTGCCTGTTTTTCCGCTGGCCGAAGCCAGCAAGTGATTGTAACCGCCCGCTCTTTCTCCAGGGGTAGCCAGCTTTATTGCCTCTTCGATCGTTCCGGCCTCCAGCACAGCGCGTGCGGAGAACATACGCGGCACGCCTATCCGGCAGTCGGTGGAGGTAACAGAATTTACACCCTGGGCTATACCTGCTTCGTTCATCCCCACGGCGGCAAGAAATGGCGCAGCAGTAATACTGAGAAAAGCCGGCTTGCCAAGGGGTTGCCCATAGATCGCCACAACTGTTTCCTCGTCGTCTGCATACCAGTCTTCATTGTGGCCCAGCAGCACACGGTTGTGGTTGGAGAGGGCAATCGAAGTGCAGGCTGAAGGCGGTTTCAAATCAAGGGCTTCCTCAAGAGCATTCAAAAAGAAGAGGTCAGAAAAATCCAGTTTAGAACCGTCAGCCATACCCTGCAGCTCTTCTACGAGATGCGGGAAATGCTTAATGGCAGCTTCCGGAAAACCGGCCGGCAACAACCACTTTTCAGACCAGCCTTCTTCCCGGGGAAGAAAGCGACGGTAACTGTTAATCGCTTTTTCAATCAAGTCTTTGGCTTCCCGGCCAACAGTAAATCCGAGATCGTAATTGCTGCCTTTGGCTTTGATTAAACGGATCTTGTTCATTTTTATTCCGCCTGCCTCTACGCTTCCTGGTCAGGCACCAGGAGGTAACTTCGTTCAAGAACTTCCTGTGGCTCCAGCCGGTAACCTTTACCTTCATTTTGATCATAAACATACTGGCGTCCTTCTTCTTCGATGCTGATTTGAAAGCGATCCTGATAACTTACCAGGCACTGGTAACTTCCGTCCCGGTTAACAGGAACCTTGGTCAGCGCCGCCGCACCTTCGATTTTAGGAAACCTTTTTATGGCAACCATCGCCGGATCAGGCGGCTGGTAGCCTTCAAAAAGTACTTTTCCTTTTATGATCCCGGCCTGATCAAGGGCATAAACCCTGTTAGCGGCTTCGCCATCCCGCAGTTTAAGGATCCACTCGGCAGACTTGTAATACTTGTTTCCAAGCTTTGCTGCAGCATAAACCAGATAGTTGCCGGCCGGCAATAAAAGCGAAAACTCCCCTTTTACTCCGGTCATCGCTTCTCCGGCAAACGCTTCCAGTAAAATATCGCCCACCGGATCATGTTCGCCGCGAAAAACTCTGATCACCGCTCCGGGCAAAGCTTCCCCGTTTAAAGAATCATAAAGGAAACCCCTAAAATTACTCTTCGCCTGGGGTTTTAGTTCAACAATGGTAAAGCCATTTCCCTCCGGTACAATTAATTCAGACTTGAAAGATTGGTAATCCTCAAGCAGGTCATAAAGAGGAAACTGCTGCTGTACCAAAAGCGAAGAGCCCGGCGCTGATTTAATGGCAAATGCGCCATCTTTGCCGGATATGACCGCCGCTGTTATCGCAAGTGGTTGGCTTAAATCACTCTGATCGGTTTTGCTTTTAAGTTCCTGACCGGCACAGACAAGATAAGTTGATCCGGGCAGCTGGTTGGAAATCCTGCCCCTTAATTCCAGCAGGGGGGCTGATTCAATCTGGAAAACAAATTTCTTTAGAGGAACGGCAGTCCGGTTAGTGTCATCAATCAGCAAAAGCGGCGCCAACCAGCGCATCCTTAAAAAATGATCATGCTGCTCAACACTAAAAGCCCATCCTTGTTCCATATTAAATTCAATCGGCGGCTGCAGCAGGTAGGGCAGTTTAAATTTGAGCATCGCTTCCAGCGGCGACAAATACTGGTCTGCTTCTTCACCGCAGAGCAGGCATTCGCTCTCTCCGGCCTCCGCCTCGATAAGGGAAAGCCTTTTCGGCGCCATTCCCGGCGGCAGGTCATGAGTGATGTGCAGAAAAGTTGATTTAACCGCCCATTCACTAATATTGCGGGCATCAGGGGCGATCCGGTAATAATCGCCCCAGCTGAAAATATCTTCACCGTACGGGGTAATCACCTGGACATTGCTGCAGCGGTAATAGTACTTTGAAGCTTCCATTTTATGAACCGCTGCTTCTCCGCGCTGCCAGAGTTCTTCCGGTATTTCCACGGTCAGCTTCTGCAGCGGGGCATCTCCCTCCAGGCTCTTGGGCAGGGCAGCATCGGTGTATTTTTCTTGCGCCGGCACGAATGCCGGATCACCGAGTAAAATCTGCTGGTGGATAGCATTGGCCGTGCCCCAGCGATATTTGCGATAGGCTTCCGGGTTCTTTTGCAGCAGAGTAGCGGCATAAAGGCTGATCACCTGACGCATTTCCCTTACTGCTTCGCCAATACTCAAATTTTTCAGCAGGAGAGCTTCCATAAATACACTGTAGGTTGAGGTGGTATACTGCAGATCTTCAATGGTTGCTCCTCCGACAAAGCAGATGGCTCCCTTTTCAACAAACGATAAACCGATAACCTGGCGCGAATCAACCGGCACCCCTTCCCAGGTTAGACCTTCATCGTTCGAATACCAGTGGGGAACCAACCCCACCGTGGAACAGGCCGAAGCATAGGCTACCAGCGGCGGCATCAGCGGCAGGTCATTACCATTAAGGGTCCTGCCGTGGGTGTGTAAACCTTCCGGTCCGCCATGCCCGGTATAAAGGAAATAATCGGTTTTCTGCAAAGCTGAAGCCACCTCGCGGTAGCCGGCATCACGGTCCCTGAGCTGATTAACAAGATAACCGGCGTCTTCCATCAGGGGCAGCAGTTGTGTGTCAATCAGCGCATCATCGGTAGAGAAAATAATGCCGGTTTCAACATGCGGGGTGGCGACAATCAGGACATCCCGGCCAATGCGCTTTAAGTGCTCCTGCACTTCAGTATAACGCTTGGTGCAAATCAGCTGGGCAGAGATTCCCCCGCTGCTGTTCTGCATCAAACGCCCTTCAGCCAGGTCAAAAAAGATGTCATCGTTTAACCGCAGGTGAATATCCCTCACCATTTCTTCCGTTACCGGACCGATCATCTTTTTTTCTTCATAGAAAAAAGGTATGACGGCCGGTGAGGCGAGAACTGTCAGAAACCTTGGTTTGAGGCCGATCTGGCTGACCATCCGGTTAAGACACTCTTCGATGACCTGAGGGTCCGGATCACTGCTTTGGGCATCAAAAGGAAATACCGGTCGGTAAGAAGCAAGTGTAAGCAGGTGCAAACTCAGCCCGCTAACCCAAAGTTCGCCCAACGAAATGCCTCTGGTAGTTTCGCGCAACAAATCAGCGGAATTGTATAAAACAAGGTATTCGGCAGATAAACCGGCCCTTTCGATAGCCGCCAGCAGTTGCTGATCATCCTCAATTACTGTCCATTCTTGGCCTTTTACCTTCTGTGCATAAGTTTCCAGTGCATCCGGTGTCCCAATCCAAGTAACAGTCAGATCCGGATATTTTTTAAATTCAGGGAATGCAGAAGTTGAAGACGCCATAAAATAATAACCGAGACGCACCGCCAGCATGGCAGCTTTCAGGCAGTCAGCCGGGTTTTCAGCTTCCGCAACACATATACCTGCGGGCATCCCGAAAGTAGCTACCAGAGTATCAAAATTAAAGCCGCCGGAAAGCGGATTCTTCTCCGGCTTTCGTCCTGATTCAGCAACCAGCTGATCTACCTTGCTATCCCCGGTCAGGTTATAAAGTTTGAGCGGTAACCGTCCTGTGAGCAGGGCCAGTGCTTCTTTTTCCAGCTCTTCCTGCCCCGGATCAAAAAAATACACTTCCCGGTCCCGGCCGCTCAAAATTGCAGAAGCCAGGCTGAGACTGGACAGCCAATTCTTGGCGGATAAGATATAAAGTTCGGTCATGGTCTGTTCATCTCTTTTCTAGATAAAGTGGCAGGCCCCAAAACGGCCAGGAGCGACCTCCCGGTAAAGAGGTTCTTCTTCGCGGCAGCGTGGCTTGGCCTCCGGGCAGCGCGGATGAAAACGGCAGCCGGAAGGGATATTGACCGGATCGGGAGTTTCACCCTTCAGCAGCTCTTTACCGGCCAACGACACCCGCTTCGGAACCGGAATCACAGACACCAGGGCTCGGGTATAGGGGTGGAGCGGCTGCCGGATGACAGAATCGGCGGCGCCAAGTTCAACAATTTTACCCAGGTACATGATCGCTATTCTGTCCGAGACCAACCAGGCCAGAGACAAATCGTGCGTGATAAAGAGATAACTGATCCCTTTCTGATCCCGCAGATCCACCATCAGCTTTAAAATACCAGCGCGAATCGATAAATCAAGCATGGAGACCGGTTCATCAGCCATGATGAAATCAGGTTTTAAAACTAAGGCACTGGCTATCGCCAGGCGCTGTCGTTGTCCACCGCTCAGCTCGTGGGGGTAACGCATAAAGAGCTCCCGGGGATTGCTCAGCCCGGCGTCACAGAGAGCCTCAACTACCTGCTCTTCCTTATGATCGTAATCACGGCAAACCCGGTTAACTTCAAGCGGTTCTGCCACAGTAGCGAAAACTGTCTGCCGCGGGTTAAGCGATTCATAGGGATCCTGAAAAATAATCTGCGCCTCCTGGCGGAAACAACGTAACCGCTGGCGGCTAAAACCAAGCACATCTTCCCCTTTAAAACATACTTTCCCTCCAGTGGGCTCCACCAACCGCAGGATTGCTTTGCCGGTTGTTGTTTTACCGCTGCCGGACTCACCGGCCAGGCAAAGGATCTCTCCTTTCGCCAGTGAAAAATCAAGCCCGTCTACTGCTCTCACCAGTTTGGGCTGTTTGCTTAAAAGCGATGAAATAAAGCCTTCACGGGCTTTAAAATGCACCTCAAGGTTTGAGACTTTCAATAACTGATCGGCTTTTTCACTGCCGCTTGTATAAGTGGCCATCGCTAGACCCTCCTCTTCAGGAGGTGGCATGAAGCCACATGACCGGGAGAAATCTCAACCGCTTTGGGATCTTCCAGGCTGCAAAGCCCAAAACCCTGGGCGCAGCGTTCATGGAAGCGGCATCCGGCCGGTGGATAAAGTAAATTTGGAGGATTACCGGGAATCGATTGGGCCAGGTGACGTTTACCCTCAATGTTGGGAAAAGCAGCAATCAACGCTTGGGTATAGGGATGAGCCGGGTTTTCGTAAACTTTTTCTGTCGGACCGGTTTCGATGATTCTTCCGGCATACATAACCGCCACCCGGTCACATGTTTCTCCAACCACCGAAAGATCGTGAGTGATCAGGATCATCCCCATTTGCCGCTCCCTGCGCAGTTTCTCCAGGAGTTGCAAAACCTGGGCCTGAACCATCACATCGAGAGCAGTTGTCGGCTCGTCTCCAATAACGATTTTCGGGTTACAGACAATGGCCATGGCAATCATTACCCTCTGGCGCATCCCCCCACTGAATTCATGAGGGTATTCTTTAATCCGGTCAGGATCGATTTCCACCAGTTCAAACAGTTCTGCTGTCCTCAGGCAGGCCTCTTTCTCAGATAACTTTTCATGGATGCGCAGCGCTTCAACGATCTGATCGCCAACTCTCTTGACCGGGTTAAGGGCATTCATCGCTCCCTGAAAAACGATGGCAATTTCTTTCCAGCGGATATGGCGCAGTTCCTCTTCCATTGCCCGGGAAATATCCCGGCCTTCAATGCTTATTTTCCCGGCCATCACTTCTGCATTATCAGGAAGAAGCTTGATCAGGGAAAGGGCTGCCGTGGTTTTACCGGACGCCGATTCGCCAACCAGTCCGAGCGCTTCCCCCTTCTGGAGCGTAATATTCACATTTTCACAGGCGCGAACGTAACCTTCTTTAAGTTTGTAATAGGTTGTCAGGTTTTCAACTTCGAGCAGTGTCAACGATCACGCCTCCTTAATTTGGGATTAAGCACCTCATCCAGCGCATAACCGATAAAAGTAAAACTTAACACTACCAGCACCACACAGATTCCAGGTGGTAAAAGCCACCACCAGGCCCCGAAAGAAACCGCTCCCATCGAAAAAGCAAAATGCAGCATCATGCCCCAGGTAACCCTGGTCGGATCACCCATCCCGAGGAAACTTAAGGTTGTCTCCGACAGGATGGCGACAGCCGCTACCAGCACGGTGTTGGCGAAAATCAGCGGAAAAACATTGGGCAGAATGTGGTAGAACATGATGTGAGTATCGCCGCTGCCGATGGCCCGCGCTCTTTCCACGTAAGGCCTCTCCTTGATGCTTAAGGTTTGTGAACGGATGATCCTGGCAGTCCCGGCCCAGCTGGTTATGCCAATGACAAAGATGATATTGCCGAGGCTCGGACCAAGCAGGGCAGCCATAACCAGCATCAGGGGCAGCCAGGGAATCACCAGGAAGACATCAGTCAGGCGCATCAGCAGGGCATCGGTGGAGCGGCCGTAAAAACCGGAAACGATGCCGATGATCGTCCCGATAATCATCGATATGGCCGTAGCAGCCACCCCGACCAACAGTGAAACGCGGGAACCGATGATCACCCCGGCAAAAATATCTTTTCCCAGGTCATCCGTGCCAAGCCAAAAACCACCGGTTGGAGGATGCATTACCTGGGTTGCCCCGTCTATCGTCATCGTATTGATACTGACCAGCAGGGGGCCGAAGATAGCCATCAGGGCGAAAAAAATGAGGATGATCAAGCCCAGGAGGCCCATCTTGTTCTGGCTGTAGATAGACCAGAAATTAGCCAGATTTTTTCTCCAGAGGGCAAAGCTATCGTTTTTAATCGTTCTTTCTGCAGGATTAGCCATTTTCATACCCCCTAAGACTTAACCCGCGGGTCAAGATAACGGTAGAGGATGTCAGCGCAAAAGTTAGCCCCTACAACCGCTACTGTTACAAAAAGAAACAACCCCTGTAAAACCGGGTAATCACGGTTTGTCAGCGCTGTGTACATCAAACGCCCTAAACCGGGCCAGGAAAAAACGGTCTCAATCTGGATCGCTCCGCCAACGATAAACCCGAGATTGATGGCGATCAGGGTTACTACCGGCAGCATGGCATTGGGCAAAGCATGCTTGCGCAGCAGATTACGGTTGGTTACCCCCTTGGCCCGGGCGGTGAGCATGTAATCTTCGCGCATTACCTCGAGCAGGGAGCTGCGCATGATCAGCACATACTCGCCTACCAGGATCAGGGCAAAAGTAACGGTAGGCAGAAATAGATAACGGGCCTTGGAAGCCAGTTCAGCCCAGTATGATGTGTAAAAAACCCCGGGCATGCCCATCCCCCCGAGAGGAAACACCTGCCAATAGACGGCAAAGAGCATGACCATGATGATTGCCACCCAGAAAGTGGGCATGGAATAGAGAATCAGGGATACACTGAGGCCAACGACATCGACCCGTGTGCCCCGTTTCCAGGCCAGGATTACACCCAACAAGACTCCGAGGATTATGGAAAGAACGGTAGCTGTGCCCACCAAAAGGACGGTAGCCGGAACTCTCTCCATGATCACATCAATTACCGGTTGACGGTAATTAAAGGATGAACCAAAATCCCCGGAAAATAAATCGCGCAGGTAGATCCAGAACTGCACCAGGCGTCCTTCATTTAAGCCAAACTGTTCGCGGACCCTGGCCAGGGCTTCGGCTGATATTTTCGGATTACGGATTAGAACCCTGATTGGGTCCCCGGGCATAATCCTGAACAGAAAAAAATTCATGGCAATGACTACCAGGATGGTAAAAAGCGCCTGCATAAACTTTTGGAACAGATAACCGCGCATATTCAACGCGCATCCCTCCCGTTTAAAAAGAAGACAGACTTGCCTATTACTCCCTATCTTCCTGAAAGACGAACAAAAACTCCCTCCCCCCTGGGGGGGAGGGGCGGGGTGGGGGTGGTGGTGAAAAAATGTTTAATCCTACCCCCTCACCCTAACCCTCTCCCGCCAGGGGAGAGGGGATTAAAAACCGGAATTAACCGGTCGCTCCCTCCGGTAAGAGGGAATTAAAAACCAGACTTAACCGGCCTCTCCCTCCGGTAAGAAGGGATTAAAAACCAGACTTAACCGGCCTCTCCCATCCGG
>CAYTER010000001.1:0-4530 GCA_964436815.1 uncultured Syntrophomonadaceae bacterium | reverse complement strand
CTCCCTCCGGTAAGAAGGGATTAAAAACCAGACTTAACCGGCCTCTCCCATCCGGTAAGAGGGAATTAAAACCCCCGATTATTTAGTCACTAATCGGCTGCAGCTGTTCGTAACTGTCGATTACATTGGTATACATAACCGGTCCGGTCCGCGGATTACGGACCCAGCCCTCGTAACGATCGGTGCGGTATGCCTGCAGTTCCGGGTCGTAAGAAAGCATGATATAAGCGGCATCATCATAGAAGATACGCTGCATTTCATAGATCAGCTCCCGCCGCTCGTCCCGGTCCATTGTTCGCTGTTGCAGCTGGTGCAGGGCATCATATTCAGGGTTCGAATAAAAACAATCGCTCCAGGACATGATTTCATCGGTAGTGGCGATTTTGAGGATTGATGTCGGGTCAATGTCAACGTACCAACCCCAGATAAACATATCAAAATCGCCTTCATAAATGCGATCAGTCAGGGTGCCCTCGTCGATAACGCTTACCTCAATACCGATACCAACACCTGACAGCATATCCTTGATCAGGGATGCCATCTTCTGATTGTCAGGAGATTCTGAACGGATCAGCAGGGTGTAGGACATCAACTCGCCATCCGGGCCAACTCTTAGTCCATGCCCGCCCCGCAAATAACCGGCTTCATCAAGCAGCGCATTGGCCATATCGGGATTATAGGCGCGGAAATCATCGCCTAAATCTAGATGCCAAAAATCAAAGAGCGGCGGAACCAGAGTTGAAGCCACTTCCCCGTAACCCATCAGGGCTACATCGATCAGCTCCTGGCGGTCTATAGCGTATTCGATCGCTACCCGCACATTTTTATCCATTAAATGCGGGTTACCTAATGATTCGGGATCGTCCCAAACATTAAAAGCTAACTCTGTAAAAGAGGGGGAATCGGCCTCAAGTGTTATGATATTAGGATCATTTGCTTCCTGCAAGGCTTTAAACTGGGCTCCCGGCACATCGGAGATGATGTCAAGATTGCCTTGCTTTAATGCCTCGACCATCAGATCAGTGTTGGCATAAATCATAAAGATTACTTCATCCAATCCCGGACGGCCCTTAAAGTAATCTTCATTGACAACCAATCTGGTGTATTCACCCTTACGGTGGTCGACTACCTTAAATGGACCGGTGCCGACAGGGTTGTCGTTGGCAAAATCGCCTTCCGCATCTTCAGGGTCGATTTCCGACCAGATATGGGCCGGCAAAATCGGCACCAAAACCTGGGGCATCCAGGCAATCGGCTCATCAGTTTTGACTGTTATGGTATAGTCATCAAGCACTTCAATTTCTTCCATGGAGGCAACATAATCATAAAAGTAACCCAGCTCATTATCGCGGATATATTCATATGTAAATTTAACATCTTCCGCGGTGAAAGGTTCCCCGTCGTGCCAGGTCACCCCTTCCTGCAGGTAGAAAGTCCAGAGAGTGCCGCTCTCATCAACTTCCCAGTCCCTGGCCAGCTCGGGTATTACATTTAAATCTTCATCCCAGCTGATCAGGAAGTTGTAGGTTAAATACATGACCTCGTAAGCCTGGACCGACCAGATTACCATCGGGTTTAAGCTTTCGATCTCCCGCATGTACCCGCTTCTGAACACATACTGGGATTCCTGGGTTCCGCCTCCGCAACCGGTCACAACCAGCAGGAAGAGCAAAACGATGACTAAAAGCAATACGACTCCTTTAGTTTTCCTCATGGAACTTGCAGACCTCCTCGTAAATTTCAGTACAAAAGACCATTAGTAAATGAGTTTTCCCGTAAGATATCGCCTCCCCGGTTCAGGCTATACTCTTATACGCATTTATCAGCCCTGGCTTCCTCCAGGATCTGTTCTATTTCCCGGCATACTGTCTGAGGTAAAACTACACCGGAATGATCAGCCAACAGCAACTTAATCTTCGCTTTAGCCTGATCCCTTATTGATTGGGAACCGGCAGCCCGCCATTCCTCATAGGGGGCTTCGTTACCGAGGCTGCCTTTATAAACCTCACCTTTACGCATGTAATCCCTGGTATGCTCCTGGGCCAGGAAATGACCTCCCTGCATTACGGCATTCACTACTTCGGCACCGATAGCCTCCTCATTTACTTCGATCCCTTTTTGCCGGTGTCTGATCATCGCATAGATTTCGTCGTCGATTACCAACTGTTCGGCGCTGGCCAGCAGCCCGGCATTAAGCGCTCCCATTCCGGATACAAAAGTAGCGCCGGCCAAAACCGGGTAAAGACCGTTAATGGCCCGTTCAAAACCTGATTGCATGTCCGGCATGGCAGAACCGGTATCAAGGCCGTAAACGCCTGAAGGCAGCCCGTAAAAACTGGCTAACTGAGCTGTGCATGCTCCGGAAAAACCGATATCAGGATCCCGGCCGCTCACACAACCGGTCCGCATATTAGCCCCGGCAAGCCTGCAGGTGTAAACCAGGGGGGTCTTCTTGTTTGTCAAGCGGGCCAGGGTCAGAAAGGCAAGTTGTTCTGCGTTTTGCTGCACCAGGCCACCGGCCAGGGTTACCGGTGCCGTTAAACCACGGGTCGGGCAGGGCAGCATGGTAACAGGCAGTCCCGTGCGGGAACTTTCAAGAATGGCTTCCGTTATATCCGCAGGAAAATTTAAAGGACTGAGCGGCGAAATCGACAATGTACCCATCGGTTTGGCAACCAGATTATCTATGCCCCCGCGAACAGCAGCGGCGATACGAACCAGGTATTTTATTTCCCAAAGGTCCGAAGCGGTACCGATATCAACCGGTTTAACCGTGTTCTGCATGGTAAAGGCTGTCATCGCCAGGGAAGCGATCTCTTCCGGCAGATCGGTCGGCCTCAAGCTGGGGACGACCATATCAAGATTAGGCAGAGAGTCGCTGATCCTGACGAAATCGATCAAATCCTGAACCAAAGCTTCGCGGATCCGGTTATCGTCCGGATCGAGCAAAACTGAGACAGAACCAAAATTATGGGTATAGGAGGTAGTAGCTTCAGTCAAGGGCAATATAATATTTTCATCAACGCCGTATAGAGTAACCGGTATTTTGTGTGCCAGGCAGTCTTCAACTACCTGCGGCGGAAATAAAATGCGCTGTCCTTCTTGACGGCAACCGGCGCTGAGCAATATATCCCTCGCTTCATCACCTTCAATTACTGCCCCGGTTTCCTTAAGAATTTTCAATGTTTCGTCATGAATCAACTGTAGCTCTTTCTCTAATAGCGGTTCAAATCGCAATCGCAGCAGCTCCTTTTCGCTAAGCCATGTTCAACAGCACTTTTATCTTCTTCACCCCGGCAATAGCATCGGCGGCATATGCATCTGCCCCGATTTTGTTGGCCCACTCTTCTGAAAGTGGAGCCCCGCCGACAATAACCTTTACTTTGTCTCGCAATCCTTTGTCCTGGAGCAGGTCAATCACTTTTTTCTGCTCCTGGATGGTGGTCGTCATCAAGGCGGAAATGCCTAAAATCTCGGCGCTGTTTTCAGCAACGGATTGCACAAACTGTGCTGCAGAAACATCAACACCCAGATCATATATTTCCATCCCGGCCGCTTTAAGCATCATAATAACAATATCTTTGCCTATTGAATGTAAATCACCCTTAACCGTTCCAATGACAACCCTGACCGCTTTTTCCCGCTCAGAATTCTCCCTGACCATATGCGGTTCAAGCATACTCAGTACAGCGCTCATCGCTTCAGCAGCCAGCATCATATCCGGCAGATAATAATCCCCGCATTCGAACTTTGCGCCAACCTCTTCCAGACCAACCGTTAAACCTCCGCTGATCAATTCCGGGGGTTTAAGGCCATTTGCAATACCCTTTTCAGCCCACTGAAGTGCAGCATCTTTTTTCCCGTTGAGAATTGCTTCAGCTAAATTTTGCAGGATCATATCCACTGAAATACCCCCAATATTTTCTGCTCATCAATTATGAATTTACTGGTGATCTGAGTTTTATTCCGGTCTCTGTGTACATATTAATTAGAAGTTTTTATAAATTATAGTTAATTTAGCCAATAATGACATTAATTATTCTTATCAATTATATCACATAAATAGATCAGCAAACTACTATGATAAAGGGGTTTCTTAAAATAAAAACGCTTTTCGGGCAACTGTTTCAGGGAACCAAACCGGCGGATAAAGAATCTTTTAAACAGATACTGTGTTATAATATTTCTATCGCTTAATTGCGACAAAAGCTGCAGGAGGTCATTTATTATGATGCGGTTAATAAAAACTCTGCCGCTGGTAATTGTGATTATAATCTGCTTATTTACACTTGGCTGCTCACCAGCTGCCACCCCGGAAGAATCCGAAGAACCGCAAATTCCAGAAGAATCAGAAGAACCTGAAGCCACGGAAGAACTGCCTGAAGATGAAGAAGAAAGCGAAGAAGAATCTGCTCCATCCAGCTCCCAGAGTACAACATCGGGTAGTGGCTTTACCCATGTTGTAAAAATGGAAATCGATGGCGAAGTGGAAAAAGACAAGAACGAGGGCTGGTGGGAATCAGATTAACA